>JAJYZU010000064.1 GCA_021799755.1 Thermoplasmata archaeon | reverse complement strand
TATGGGCCTGAGGTCCCTCGAATCAGCATCGGCGATCCAGGAGGAACTTAAAAGCGCATCAAGCGTAGGAATAATAGGTGACGGGGTACTCGGGATCGAGCTCGCGGCCTCGCTCGTGCAAAGAGGGCTTAAGGTTACAGTATATTCCAGGCACAACGCGGTGTTCAGGCATCTTGGAGAGTTTGTCGGGGCAGAATTCAGGAAATATTTCGAGTCAAAGGTCAGGGTGATCAAGAATTCTGTCATAGAAAAGGTTGCAAGGAATGGATCAGATTTCGAAGTCCACCATGAAAGGATGCAGGATAAATATGATCTTGTACTTTTTGCCACGGGCACATACCCGAACACGGACTTGGCGAAGAAATGCTCGATCATTACGGACGAAAGGGGCCTGATTGTAGTAAATGAAAAAATGCAGTCAAGCGATCCTGACATTTACGCAGCCGGAGACTGCGCCACAACAATAAACATTGTAACTGGAAAGAAAGACTGGCATCCTCTCGCACAGATATCAAACAAGATGGGACGGGTTGCCGGCTCAAATATCGGCGGATCTGTTATGATCTTCCCTGGCTCAATTGGCACAACACTGGTAAAGGTATTCGATTACGAGATAGGATTTACGGGTTTAAACTTGGATGAGGCGTTAAAGGCAGGATTCGCCGCAAAATCAGTAAACATAAAGGCAAAGAGCAGGGCCAATTATTATCCGGGAGGATCAGATGTATTCCTGTCGCTTGTCTATGATACCGGAACAAAGAGGATCCTTGGTGCCCAGGTTGTTTCAGAGGATGGCGGGGCATGGAGACTCAACACATTGGCCGTAGCTGTACAAAACAAGATGACTGCTGATGATCTTTTTTACACGGATCTTGGATACACTCCGCCTTTTGGACCAGTATGGGACCCAATAATAATCGCTGCCGACTCTGCAATGAAATGAACCTTTCCTGAAGATTCAATATTCTAATATTAACGAGAATAGAAGCATCATTTCGGGATAAAAAAATCAAAAAAATTGCGAAAGATATTTATCTCGTTCAGGAATAGAGGGAGGCTTTTAACGAAGGGTGATCATGACCGAGCTTTTAGACGAATTTGAAGAGAAGCGCGAGGCTCTTAGGAATATCGTGGAAGAACACGTAAGGAACAGGGACAGACTTTCTGAGGAATCGCAGAAATTTGCCGCTGAAAGGGACTTGCTCAACGCAAAAGTCCGTGAACTCCGTGATGCCGCGAAAGAAAAGATAGCTGAGAAGAGCGCTCTCATAGAACAGGTCCAGAAGCTAAGGGCTGAAAAGGAGGAGCATTTTTCTAAATACCAGGAATTCAGGAAAGAATATCGCAAGGTCAGGGGAGAAGTTCCTGTAAAGGACATTGACATCAGGGATATCAAGGGAAGAGAACGCGAATTGCAGCGACTTGAGACAAAGCAGCAGACCACGCAGCTTACAAAGACAGAGGAACAGAAGGTTGTATCTGAGATCCGGAAGCTGACAAACGAGATAAAGAAGATGAAGAAGGTCTTCGAGGATACAATCGGCCAGAACGATATAATTAAAGACATAGTCCAGAAGATGAAGAAGGAGAAGGACGAGGGCGAAACCATGAAGAAGCAGGTCGAGGAAATTTCTCAGAAGATTTCCGGGCTCAGCGAGGAGATAAACGTGCTTCTCCAGGAACTTGACGAGACAAGAAGAAAGGCAGACGAAATGCATGAGTCATTCATAAAATACAACCAGGAAGCTGAAAAGGAACACCAGGAATTTGTGAAGGCAAAGAATGACCTGCGTGACATGGAAAAGGCAATCTATTCCATGAGGACGAAGAACAAGGCAACCAAGAAGAAGGAGAAGGAGTCAGAGATACAGGAAAAAGCCACCATTCTTTTTGACAAGTTCAAGAACGGCGAGCAGCTCACTACCGAGGATTTACTTATATTGCAGAAAGCCGGGCTCCTCTGATCATTGATATTTTCGAACCCAATTATCTATTCATAATCCATTGTTTCTGAGTGGAGTGCAACATTGAAAACCTTGGATCCTTTCTGAAGATTCAGTTTCTGTGAAAGAACGCTGTCAGTTATCTCGCAATCCTCTGCAATCGTGTCGCCATTCATTATAACAGATCGGAATATCTTTGCCCTGTCCTCTATCCTCACTGAATCCATGACGACAGAATCGACAATCTCAACATTTCTGCCTATCCTGCAGTCTCCATATATTGCCGATCCGGATATGCTGGAACCTGATCCTATCGAAACAGAATCGCCGAAATATGACGGACCAGTCACAGTCGTGCCCTCACCGATCTTCGGCTTGCCCCTGAGTATTATTTTTCCGGTCGAATTCTTGAGTATGCCTTCTTCTCCGTACTGGGAGGTCATCATCTTGTTGGCCTCTATCAGGTCATGCGGCCTGCCTGTATCCAGCCAGGAACCTTTGCCTGTAACGGCACCTATCTTCTCTCCCATCTTCAGCATGAGCGGAAAGAGCTGCTTTGCAAAATCAAAAGGTTCACCGGGCGGTATCAGATCCAGCACTTCTGGTTCAATAACGTAAAGACCTGTGTTTATGAGGTTGCTGAAGGCCTTGTCTGGAGAGGGTTTTTCCATGAACCTCTTTATTGTATTGTTCTTCACCTCAGCTATGCCAAACTGCGATGGATCATCCACAGTGGTGAGAACTATGCTTATTTTTGCCTTTGTTTCCCTGTGCTGCCTGAGTATTTCAGATATGTCAAAGTCCTGCAGTATGTCACCGCTTCCTACAATGAATGTGTCCTCAAGGAAGTTCTCCACAAGCTTTACACCACCAGCAGTGCCTGCAGGTTCTTTTTCGACAGAGAAGAGGACATTCTGGTCCTGATGTTTTGACTCAAGCACGCCGTTGATGAGTGACTGGAATTTGTACCCTGTCGTTATTATGAAATCCTTTATTGATGCCTTGTAGAATGATTCCATAAGATAGCTGATACAGGGCCTGCCTGCTATTGGAATCAGTGGCTTTGGAATGGAATACGTTATCGGCCTGAGCCTTGTGCCCTTTCCGCCTGCCATTATTATTCCCTTGAGTGCCATGCTTTGTAATTATAGATTTCATTATAATCCTTAGCTGGCTTTTTTGGGCAAATAAAGCATGAACCGGGAATGAGAATGTTTAATAGATCAGAGCTCAGGAAGCCCTGTTTTGAGCCATTTGCTCATTTTTTAACCCAAGGATAAACGATTTTTCCATATGCAGATGCATGTCTGTGCGCGGGAATCTAAGATACTTCAGGGAGCCACACTTCAGGATATCAGCCATCCTGGAGGCAATGGAATATGTCGGCCGCTTTAATGACAGAGCGCACCTTCTCATATCTGACGGCATAATAATAGATGCAAGGATGATGATCCTTGATGATCTGGAGATACTGATCCAGAGGATTGTGAATCCGCACCAGCTACAGGCAATTCTTGTCGCCGGAGATAACATGCCATATTTTATAGCAGTGCAGTCTGAGGAGATTGACACATGGCAGTTTGAAATAATAGACAGCATCCATGAGATAATGCGGATCAAAACATACAGCCTTGGCTGCCTGATATTTTTCTATTCTTTTGGTGATCCATGGACATACGAGAACATATTCACTGGCCAGCGCATGAAAGACAATTCATGGGAGGTGATGAAACGGGAAGAACAACGCCAACCGCAAGGCAGTCTCTGGAAAGAATAGCAGGCCTGATAGAAAAGATGCAGTCTATAATGGGTACAAGCGACAGGAAGATATCCATGGATCTTGTATCAAAGGGCAGGAGGCATTCCGCTGAGATATCGTATTCACTCATGGATCCTGAAATTGGTTTCCTTTTCTCCATCCTGATCGAAATGCAGAGGGAGATAAACGCGCTGTTGGGGAAAAGATGACGCATGCCGGAAACACTTATCAACGGAACAGGATCCGACAGGATATCACTCTGGTTCATGCGTGACGGGAAGATTAAAAAGACGGTGAACCAGAACAGATCATGGCTCTTTGTTACAGGAGATCGCTTCGACCTAGAAAGGCTGGAATATGATCTTTCATTTTCAGGTTACATACGGACTCAATTCTCGGAAGAGAAGACGATGCATGGAATCGTAACTGGATTGAAGATATTCTCAAAGCCGTCCAAATTCAGGGAGATTGTTTCCATAGTATCATCCATAGGATTCAGCAGAAAATTCAAGATCTACAATTCAGACATAAATCCTGTACTGAGATATGTATCCCTTATGGATCTGAGATTCCTCGGCATCGGCGATCTCATGGACCAGGATCCTGAAATACCGCATGTAAGGATAATACCAAAGCTGATTGGAGGGCATCTATCGTCGGTATCAATCGATGATCGCATATACAATCAAATTGACAGGAATCTTCTGGTAGACATTGCGCATGAGATAGATCAGAATATAATCATAGTATACAACAACGCAGGCGGATCCTTCAGGTACCTGATAGACAGGATACTCGATCATGGTTTTACCATACCAAACGCAAGGGTTGATTCAGGCAGGACATACGCTTCTTACGGCCGCGTGCTGTACAAGAATGAGTCTGTGCACATCAGCGGCAGGATATGCATAAATTCGGATTCCTTCATATATTCTGAGGCAGGGTTGCCTGGTCTCTTCGAGGTTTCAAGGATGTCGTCGCTGCCTCTTGAGGTTGCGTCATCTGTCACACCTGGAACGGCAGTATCGGCACTCGAGGTATCAGAAGCAGTTAGGAATGGAATACTTGTGACTGCATACAAGGATGATGCAGAATCAGAGAAATCTCCGGAAGAACTTATCATGATGGACAGGGGCGGTCTTGTCCTGGATCCGGATCCCGGGATATACGAGGACATTTACGAAATAGATTTTTCATCAATGTATCCGAGCATAATTGTAAGGTACAACCTCTCTCCTGAAACAGTCTCAGGATCTGCTGACGGCATCCCGGACACAATCTACAGGATATCTGATGAGAGGAAAGGTTTCCTCTCAAGCGCCCTGAGGATCCTTCTTGAAACAAGGCTCAGGTATAAAGCAGCAAGGCACCTGGATCCGCTCTATAATAAAAGGGACGTAGCACTGAAATGGCTTCTGCTCACATCATTCGGCTATACCGGATACAAGAATGCAAAATTCGGCAAGATAGAAGTACACGAAGCAATAACCGCTATCGGCAGATCATCCCTGGCCAAAGCAATTAAAATAGCAGGCGAGATGGGATTCGAGGTCATACATGGAATAGTGGATTCTCTCTGGATAAGGGGTAATGGGGATGTGGGCGAGCTTCTCTCAAGGATAAAGGATTCCACAAGGATAGATATTGTTGTGGATGGCCGCTACAGATGGATAGTGTTCCTGCCATCAAGGAAAAACACAGGATCGCCTAACAGCTATATCGGCCTGAGATACGATGGGACATACAAGCTCAGGGGGATAATGGCAAGGAGAAGTGACGTTCCTGACATGGTCAGAAGGATGCAGGTTGAATGCCTTGATGTTCTCAAGGAGTGCAGGGTTGCAGCCGACATACCCTCAAAAAAGAAGGATCTTCTTGCCATACGGGATCGGTACCTGAAGGATCTTGGCAGATCCGATATCACTGATTACATGGTGCATTTCAGGATAACCAGGCATCATGATGAATACAGGGTCAACAACCTTCAGAAAAGCGTTCTTAAGGCATACATGTCCGGTGGCATGGATATAAATCCGGGCGAGAGCGTTGAGGCAGTCGTAACGGATGGATCCAGGCATATCGTGGATCCATCAGGAAATGGAAGCATAGACCGTTCTTTCTATAAGAAATACATAGATCGTGGTTTTGAGTGCTTTTCCTTCATCCTATCGCTTTTCGACAAGGAAACTACCCTGTATGATCCAGTATACTCTCGACCTTCTCAGCGAGTGAATCTATCGGAACATCATTGATCATAAGTATCTTTTCCACACCCTTCCTGTCTCCCTTACCCTCAAGCCTGCTCTCTATGAGGCCATAGGTCTCAAGCCTACTAACTGTCCGGTAGAACTTCTGCCTGTCCATCGGAAGAAGTGAATATGTCTCACTGATAATCCCGAACCTTTCCATTGCAGATGAGATGCCTGCGGACATGCCATCCCTGAGGCAGTAGGCTGTTGCAAGCAGAACGGCCAGTTCATCCCTGTCAAGGCCATTCAGCTTGCTTTCAGTGAAATAAGGATTGATCAGTGCCCTGGCGCTCCTGACATCCTCTGCCAGGATCTGATCGGAAAGCCTGTGCTTAGCAATGAAAGACGCCTTCTGAAGCATTTCAATAGCAACCCTTGCGCTTCCGAGCTGTGC
>JAJYZU010000063.1:4957-6400 GCA_021799755.1 Thermoplasmata archaeon | reverse complement strand
TGATCTTGATTACATCCCCAGGCTGAGTTCCAGCCGGCACCTTCATTTTGAATGTATCCCTGAATATGGTCATGTCAACCTCTGTTCCCAGCGCTGCCTCTGGAAATGAAATTTCCCATCCAAGATAGATATCATCGCCAGACCTCCTGTATCCAGGCTCCTCATCAACGGTCAGGACTATGAACATGTCACCGCTTCTTCCGTTGTGGGACTGCCCCTTTCCCTTATACCGGATCTTCAGATTGTTTGGCGCACCCCGAGGAATGTTAAGTTCAATAACCTCGGTTTTCGGAACCGTACCGGTACCTTTGCACACAGGGCAAACTTCCTTAGGTTTCGACCCTTTACCGCCACAGTCTCTGCAAGTAATCACCGAGACCATTCTAAAAAATCCCTGACCCTGAACAATCCGTTCCTGGCCAGTACCATGACACGTCGGGCATGTGATTGTCTCGCCCCCTTTTGCGCCTGTTCCGTTGCATTCCTCGCATGTGACGTTGTGCCGGTATTTTACGGTCTTCTTTGTACCGTAATATACATCCTGGAGAGAGACCCTGACCCTGATCGCAAGATCCAGATCCGGACCCTCATTTCTGAATCCACTGAAGAAGGACTCCCCAGCGCTTCCACCAAACCCGCTATTCCCGAATATTCTACTGAAAAGATCCTCAAAATCTGAGTAGTGTGTGAAATCCTGCCAGCTGAAGTTTGAGCCACCTGAACTGAATTCTACGCTGCCTGTGCGATCGTACACTGCCTTCTTGTCTGGATCTGACAGAACTTCATAGGCCTCACTTATCTCTTTGAATTTCTCCTCCGCCTCTTTCTTGTTTGTTGGGTTTGCATCGGGATGATACTTCTTGGCAAGCTGTCTATATGCCTTTTTTATGTCATCTGGTGACGAGTCCTTCGTAACTCCCAGGGTCTTATAGTAGTCCTTCGCCATAGTATTCATTTAGTTTCGTCTGCGTCGACTACATTTTCATCCCGCTTCGAATCGGATTGGGTTTCGCCTGAGTTGCCCTCCTGTGCCTGGGATGCTTCTTCCTGGGCTCCGCTGCCGGTCTCAACAGTTTCAGCATTCTGGGATTCATACATCTTCGCCCCTACTTCCTGGATCCTTTTGCTCGCATTCTCCATTTCAGCTTTTATCTTTTCGACGTCCTTTGCCTCGATGGCAGCTTTCAGATCAGTTATTGTGGCCTTGATGTCATCCTTTGTCTTCTGATCTACCTTATCCCCTGCATCATTCAGTGTCTTTTCAACTGTATATACGAGGGATTCGGCGTTATTGATGACTTCAACCTGCTCCTTCTGCTTCTTATCCTCCTCGGAGAACTGCTCTGCCTCCCTTTTCATCCGTTCAATCTCATCCTTGGACAGTTTGTTGGAGGCACTTATGGAAATACTCTGTTTCTTGCCAGATCCCTTGTCAACCGCAGA
>JAJYZU010000063.1:0-4857 GCA_021799755.1 Thermoplasmata archaeon | reverse complement strand
GCTTTTTCAGCTGCATCCCTCAACCTTATGTATGCCTGTCTGTCGCTTTTGATATCAACTCCTTCCTTTTCCTTGAACTTCTGGTTGATATAATTCACCAAAGCCTCGTCCATATCAGTGCCGCCAAGCTGGGTGTCGCCGGCAGTTGATACCACCTCAAAGAGACCGTCACCGAATTCCATGATCGTGACATCAAGCGTTCCTCCACCCAGATCAAATACAAGTATCTTCTGTGATTCGTTCTGCTTGTCAATTCCATAAGCAAGCGAGGCTGCAGTAGGCTCGTTTATGATTCTCTTGACCTCCAAGCCTGCTATCTGCCCTGCATCCTTTGTTGCCTGCCTCTGATTGTCGTTAAAATATGCCGGCACGGTTATAACTGCTGCTGTCACCGGTTCCCCAAGGAACTGTTCTGCATCCTTCTTGATCTTCTGCAGGATAAAACCAGAAATCTGTTGCGGTGTGTATTCCTTGCCAAATACCTTGAATTTGTAATCAGTGCCCATCTTTCTCTTTGCAGCATAAACAGTCCCTTCTGGGTTTAGAAGTGCTTGTCTCTTTGCAGGCTCGCCCACTAGTAACTGTCCATCCTTTGTAAAAGCCACGTAGCTTGGAAAGGCTTTGCCTCCCAGTGAAACACCTTCTGAGCTTGGAATTACCGTGGGTTTGCCTGAAATCACTACTGCCGCTGCCGAATTGCTTGTTCCCAAATCTATTCCTATTATCTTAGACATTTTTCATCACCTTTTGCTCACTATCACTTTTGAAGTTCTAATGACCTCATCATTCAATAAGTATCCTTTCTGAACCTCACTTTGCACTATTCCATCCTCTCCGTCTTCTGACAGTGCTATCACCTCATGCAGAAATGGATCATATTTTTTGCCATTTGCATCTATGCTCCTTAAACCGACCTTTGCAAGGGACTTGTTTACCATATCGCTGATTGCCGCCAGAGACTTGTTTTCAGGGTCTGACTTCACACCAGCTTCAAGAGAATCGAGTACAGGTAGAAGCGCCATCATTATCTCCTTACCGGCCAGTTTCTTCATCTGTTCTTTTTCCCTGTCCTTGGCCTTTATCAGATTCTCCAGATCAGCTATCTGCCGTACCATGATATTCCTTGTCTCGATGTTAGTATGTTCTATCTTTTCGATCTGTTCTTCGAGTTTTTCATATTTCAGCCGATCCTTTTTTGCAACTATCTGCCTTGAGGTATCAAGTTCCTCGAGAAATGGTGGATACTCAAACTTAAGTTTGGAGTTGAATCGGGCCATCCCTTGTAAATTTGTTCTTCTATATAAACATTGCTTGCCAGTTATCATTCAAAGACCATACTGCATTTCTTGGAAGACGCCAGCACTTAAATTATTTCCGGAACAATGATTTGCCAGAGGATAAGGAAAATCACAAGCATACCCACCACTACCATAGTCCTGTTTATATTTCTCTCGGATGAGAAATATTTAAACCTGGGCCTGCGTGATGCGATGATCAGGGTATCGCGGAAAAACTGGCCGCCGTCAAAGACAAAAATGGGCAGTGCATTGGTCAACCCGAGTAGGAAGTTCATCCAGAACAGCCAGAAGAACAGATTCACTGTAAACCAGAATAACATGGGATTTCCTACCGAAAAGAGCGAAACCACGGATGACGGGACAGGTGAAAGCCCCAGGAACGGGAGTGCAAGGGTTTCAAGCACCCCGTCCCTTGTGAAAGACAGGGCAGAACTCCCGAAAATAAGTGTTTTAAGTGTATTGATGGGCATTCCAACTATTCCGATGTACGCCGGAGAGAATCCTATGAAACTTTCATTTTTGTAAGCTGGATTATTTGCAAGTGGAGATACCTGCTGGTAGTAGGAATATGTGGATACGGTCGTGATATGATAGACCTGAACGCTCTCAGAACCATTCTTCTGGTTCACATTTATCATTACCACCGGAATGGTTGAACCAGGGGGTATAGAATCCAGCTTCTGAGTAAGATTGTTCATATTGTATATAACTGTGCCATCGATGGAATAGAATATCTGGCCTGTCCTAAGACCGGCTTTTTCCCCTGGAAAACCTGAAACAAGGGAGGTGATATATATTCCTGCAGGCATATTAATACTACTTGTGAAACCATTGTGAAAAAAAACCGCAGATTCCATTTCGCCGGGAGTGATTGCACCGTAGTATTCGAGATTCGAGAAATTCTGTCCAGTGTAGTTTGCGTACGATATCAGCTCACTGCCGTCCCCGATTCCCGCTGACGTTACTGCAGGACTTGGCAGGTTCTGTGTAACATAAAGCCCTTGATGGATCGGCTGCGCGGATGGCATCAGAACTGCCACCAGAAGAATAAAGAATATTATCGAAAGAATGATATTTGTTGCTGGTCCGGCTGCGAATATTCTTCTTCTGACGACCGGATCCGCTGCAGCCATCTGATCAGGATCGGGTTCCACAAATGCGCCAATCGGGATTACAAAAAAAAGTCCTCCTACTGATTTTACTGATATATCATGCTTCCTTGCTATGACTCCATGCATAATCTCATGTATAACCACAGAAAAGACCAGTGCAAAAGTCCCATAAAACACAGGAATGAAGGGATTGATCCCTGGAAGGATCAGAAAAGATGCAGCATTTGGGGCTGACGAGACCTTGATCTGGAGAGAAAGATATGCTTCGTAAAGAAGGAACGCCATCCCAAAAATCAGAAAGGAATATGTTGCGACCACAAACAGTTTAGATGCAAAATTCTTTGGAATGGCTCTTGAAAATTTATCTAGTAACCCCCTGTTTTTCACAGCCTTAACCATAATTGCGGGGCCATAAAGCGAGAAATGCTTGCTCCTCTTTATCATGGGACCAAGCGCAATGATAAGAAGTCCCCATAAAATCAAGGCGAGGAGAAGTATGTAAAGATCAGAAATCATCGATGGGACAACTAAATATCCCTTATATCTTTTATCACATCATCGTTTACAGGATTTGTCATATCGACATTCCCGATGAAATTACCGCAATCCAAGCATTTCATGGGCAGATTGGTACTCAAAATTATGGGGCGATTTGTCATCAACAAAGCTGACATGATTTGGTTCGATATATCTTCCAACACGCATATAATAATCACTATGACTTGAGACAGCGAATAAGTCCATACTTGTTTTCAAAAACGATTAAATACAATTAGATTATTCCAACTTGTGACGCATAATCAAAATCTGGTTGTCGGATTTTTTATAGCCGCCGTTATCATTGGTGTAATTTTTGATTTTATCCTTCTTTACCATTTCAGCCTGTTCTTCGGGAGCAATATTGGATCCGATTCCGCTCCCTTCATTTCCGCGTTTATGGCAACGGGGATTGCCTCCGGCGCTTTTACCATTTTACTGGTCGCATATCCTGTTTTCAAAAAGACAGATAAGACATATGACTGGGAGGATTTCAGATGAACAAGCAGAGACTCGAGATGTACTTCATGATCGCAGTCCTTGTGATTCTTGTGGGATCTGCTGTCGCTAACTATGGTACAATCAGCAAGATCTCTGAATCCATATCCCATGATCCTTCCGGTACAAACGTGACCGACGGTACAGTGATCCATGTCATAGGCCATCAGTGGGCCTGGACGTTTGTGTATTCCAACAACACGTCCACAGTAAATGCTTTCACAGTAACTGTGAACGAGAAGGTGACCCTTCTTGTCAATTCTACTGATGTCATTCACGACCTTTATATTCCCCAGATGGACGTACAGTCGTACGCTGTTCCCGGCCAGACGAATGAGATTCAGTTCACACCCACACAGACAGGATCGTTCTTTTTTGAATGCGTAGAATACTGCGGAGAATACCACTATGAGATGAGAGGTTACATGACGGTGGTGAATTAGAATGTCCGATTACGTCAATTTCATGATAACCGTCGCAGTGATACTTTCCGCTGTTTCTATATCGATGTTCGGTCTCTATTACATGCTTGCCAGTCGCAGGAATGCCATCTCTAAGACTGCACACCAGAATGGATACGACGATGTGAAGCAGTACAGGCGTGATACTGCCTCAAGCAGGCGCAGCATAATCAGCTGGGACATCTTCCTCGATGATGATGCAAGGAGTATTGGGCTGAGATACCTGATAACCAGCATACTTTTCTTCTTTATTGCAGGCACCTTCGGCCTTACGATGAGATTGAGTCTCACCTACAGCACTCCTTCTCTGCTCACACCTGATGCTTACAATGTTCTTCTCACCCAGCACGCCACACTGATGATTTACATGTGGGCTGTCGGAAGTGCCATTGGCCTTGGTTATTTCCTCCTTCCATCCCATTTGAAACTGTGGCGGGACACCAGAGGGACCTATGCCTCGACGGCATACTGGCTATGGTTGTTCGGCGCCGGGCTTTTCCTTCTTTCAAGGGCCTCCTTCAGGTGGTATCTCTATCCCCCTTTGAGTCTGCAGTTGACCCCAAACGGTGGAGGTCTCTATGCGTGGCTAGGTGTGCTTGGCATGATTTTCATATTTATGGGAATCATGGTGGCCAGCGTAAACATCCTGCAGATAATCCTGTTTGACAGGGACAAAACCATGAAGATGGGGGAAATGTCCCTCTTCTCGTGGTCAATATTCTTCACCGTGCTCATGATCATAGTATCCGCCCCTCCTGTAATGGTAGGACTCGGCATGCTTTTCTACGACTATTTCAACCCGGTTTTCTTCACAGCTGCAAACGGACAGGTTCTTCTATTCGCAATACTCTTCTGGTGGTGGGGACACCCCATAGTTTACATTGCGGTGATACCATTTTTCGGCCTCATTTACGAACTTATCGCAAAGTTCACCGATGCAAAGGTTTTCAG
>JAJYZU010000062.1 GCA_021799755.1 Thermoplasmata archaeon | reverse complement strand
TGGTATCGGATTTCTTCTCGCCGGACTGCATTTTCGCATAGTCATCCATAATGCGCTTCATCTCCTCATGGTACTTTGATGTAGTCTCCTTGAGGGGTCCGGTCTCTATATTCATTCCGAACAGTGTGTTCAGGCTCTCCACGGCAGAGAGAACCGCTTCAGGATCCGGAATGCCTTCGACAGTCACAGCAAGAAGGCTCATCAGCGGCAGTTTGCGCAGAATGGATTCATTAAGGATAGCACCACCCATTCCAGTTATGAGCGCAGATTGAGCAAGCGGTATCTTGTTCTGCTGAAGCATACTTATTGCATTCTTATCTCCTACGCCGAATATTCTTTGTCCATCGGCTATAGACTCCACAGGAAAACCATCGATATTGACAACCATCTTTGGATTCACCTGTCTAAGCCAGTCCGAGATAACATTCGATATCTCATAATATCCTTCCGGATCCACAGGTATATCGCTGATTACAATGCAGTATTTGCCACCCGCATCGCTGTAGAGCCTGAAAGGATGCCGAAGCTTCCCGGCAACAAAAACAGTCACAGGCATAACGTAAGGCGATGAAACATGGGCGAACTGGCTCATCTTGAGGTTCTCTATTATATATTTCAGCGTCATAACACCAATTGCAGAATTGTCCAGAAAGCTCATTAACACAAGGGGTTGCTTCAGCTTAACGTCCTTCAGAATCACCATGCTTGAAGTCATGCTGCTGTGAACTGGCATGATTACCCAACCTGAACTGGTTTATAAGTATTTATACTCACACTATCGCTTCAGCAACATCAAAAATTGAGAATAATTGGAATCTTTAAGCCACGACTTGGGCTCACCTGCTTCTCTTATAGCTGAGAGTGAAAGTTTTCTCTTCAAGTATCCTGCCCTCAAGGGCAAGGAGAAGTTTCTTCTTATCCATTCCTGCAGGTAACGTTGTATCTGAGCTCGTGGAATATAGATGAAAGACATATCGGTGCGGTTTTTGACCCGGCGGGCACGGACCTCCGTAAGAGAATTTTCCAAAATCATTCTTACCCTGTCTAATACCATTTTCACTTACCGGGACCTTTGGAAAGTTTTCCCTCATCTCCGTTATGGTAGAAGGAATATCATAAACTACCCAGTGCACAAAGGTTCCCATGGGTGCATCCGGATCATCCATAATGATCGCATACGATTTCGCTTGTGGCGGAAAACCTGACCATGAAATAGCAGGAGAGATATCCTCCCCATCGCAGGTGTACTGCTTGCTGATCTGATCGCCTTCCCTGAAAGACGATATCTTAATTACACCTGTCATAAATGCTCAGCACTGAAATAATGATAAACTTATCGAAGAAGATTAGTCGTGACTGAGTCAACTACCTTTGGCTTTCACGGGAGATTTGTTGTTTTCCGAAATTAGTGGAATGGGACCCAACGATCGGCTAGTTGAATTTGGTCGCGAATCTCAGAGAGCTGAACGCATTCATCCCTTCCCCTCACGGAGAACATGCCGCTGGAACCCATGTTACTTGCGAAACAGTCCAACTCAGCCGTATCACTCTTTGGGGAGTGTCTTACCGTTTCATGCGGGAACAATCGGGATCGTATTGCAGCATATCTTGTTATCATTGTATGCATACATCAGTTTGCCAGGTCAATAGGTTTTCTCACTCACATCAGATAAATGCCAACATGCTTCGGGGTGTGATCTTTATGAAAAGTCTATCAAACTTACTTGATCTACCTAAAATAAACAGAGAGATTTCTTTCCCGTAAGCAATATAACTCATTGCTGCAATGTATTCTTTCTTGGCACACATGCAAATATTCATCAGGAGAAAGGAGAACGATATGGAAAAGGCACAGGGCCTAATAACAATGGTCAAAGGAAGGAAATGCCCTATTTTCCTTCATCTAGACACTATTATGATCATGGAGAAGCTTGTTATAAGGGAAAACCCTCATGTTATCTGAGCGTGAGATGTGGATTCTGCCGGTAATTTCACACACTTGCACATTGAGCATGCGATGTATCTGAATCTGTCCAGTGCAGTTAGATATCCCGGTCTTACTTTGTATTTTTCCGCATCACATATCTGAAAGAAGGTCACCCATAAGTCCCTTTGCCTGCTGGAGACTGAGTGCAAATGTGTTGGAGTAAATAACTCCAACGGTTGATCCTTTAATCCCTATAAGATACGATGACTGAAAATTGCCAGAAGAGGTGTTCATGAATGCAAACCTACCTCCACTAATGGCATACACTGGGGCTCCCAGACCAGTATGATTTACGAAATTATTCCAATAAAGTAAAGCAGAAGAAGAATTCAGGAAAAGCGTCATTAATGAACCTATGGACTTATTTCCATCCTTGAATAATTCAATGGACTGATTATATATTGACATATTTGACAAGGTGGAATTTCTACCTATTGTTTCATTTGATGTACTTATCAGGGTCCAGTTGTTTCCAAGAAAATCCCTGACCTGTGCTATGTCAAGGTTTTCAGGTGTCTTATTAGAATGCGAATCACTAATTATGTAAACTGAAGTGCCGATAAGTATTACTAAGACTGCAAAGGAAATAATCATTAGGGTTTTCTTATTCACTTCTATATCCATAGCAAAAATATACTTAACCTTAACTCATTGATTTTTACATAACATGTTCAGGTCAATCCCAAGGCTTTCCACAAGATCGTTTGCCTTTTTTTGCACCTCGCTCATGATCTCCGACTTCTCCATTTGGTACACCTTGATCCTTGATAATATCAGGAGAACATCGCTCACGCTGTATTTTTCATCTATCGTGTTCAGAACCTGGAAGTGCTGGTAAATCGAGAGAAGATTCAGGAACATGTGGGGGAAGAGCACCTATTGTTTATGGAACCGGTAACGTTCAGACAACAAGAGCATGGAGAAACACTTATATAGGGGGATAGTCAAGGGAGACGGAGTTTTTAATCTCCTCCCAATTCCAGAGGTGACGATATGGTAGGAAAGGGCACATACCGGACAAAGGAGGAGAAGGCAAGGATTGTGATGGAGGTGCTTTCAAGCTCTTCAACCATAGCAGAGATCTGCAGGAAGTATAATGTAGCAGCATCCGCCGTATACAAATGGAGGGATGCTTTCATCGCTGCAGGTACAGCTGCAATGGAACATGGCAGATCAACAGTTGAGGCATTCCTTTCAAAGGAAATAAATGAACTCAAGGGTATAATTGGTGATCTCACAATAGCAAACGAAACCTTAAAAAAATTCATTCTACAAAGAGAGGGAAGCCATGAATGATCTCGTTTCAAAGAGCCCCCCAAATCCAGATCACATACCTTTCTCCAATAGTAAAACTTGCCCGGGGCCTGACGAAGCTTTGAGATCGATTCCTCGAAGGAGGCAAAGATCAAAAAAACTTGATGTCAGGTCGCTTCTCTTCCGCACCGACACATCCATAACAGGAAAGGATATTGTTAAAACCTGCTTCCAGAAGGATCGAGTGGAATAGGCATTTAGGCACCTTAAGGGAGATGCGTTCCTCTCTCCCGTAAGATACCAGCTTCAAGGAAGAGCGTGCAAATATACCGGGTGGACAAACGTTTCCTAGGAGAGCCAGAAGCTCATAAAACCCTTTAATGTTATGTCCCTTCAAACAGGGTTACTGAAACTGCAGACAGACAGGTTGAATATCGAGAATCACTAAATGATGAAATACCTTATAATTGAAAGAAAATAGTTGGTTACTTCTTGTTGTTGCGTTCCATATACCTCAGGACGCTTATGTTAGGTGTAAAGCCAAGCTTTTCATAGAAGTTCTTTGCAATGACGTTGAATGCAGGGTATTCCACCGTAAGTAGAGAAAGACCGGCTTTCTGCATCTCCTCCCTCAGCTTTGCTATCATAATGCCGCCGAGGCCGCGCCTTCTCATCTCAGGGAGAATGTAGAAATCGGTGATTCTTACATCAATTGGAGGTTCGTAGAACTTTCTTTCCCTGAGCTCCGCCCTTATTACAGAAACTACCTTCTGTTTCATTGTTCCAACGAGAAGGATGCATCCCTTTGAATCCGGTATGGACTCTTTCAAAGAACTCAAGATTCTGTCCTTGGCATTTGGCGACACCTCGAAATGAGTATCGAACTCGGCGTTCAGCTTCTTGAGACGGTACATAAGATCCGCTATGCTTTCAATATCCTCTTCCTTTGCTCTTCTTACTTTCAATTCATCTGCCATTCTATTCAGACCTCCGGTAATTTAGGTATGGAACCATTATCCAATAATGTCCTGTACGCCTTCCTGTTGTGCTCAATAATTTCAGTGGCAATCTGCAGGAACTTTTCCTTTGATTCATGTTTACGCGCGAAACCCTTCTGCGAACTTGCATATGCGACTGATGCCGCAACCTCTGGATACAGATCCCAGTCTGTCATTTTAGGTATGACCTCTTCGGGTGTCGGGTCCGCTATTCTTCCAGCCAGCGCCTCCGATGCAGTAACCATGATATCGTAGTCCACCTTTCTGGCTCTTGCATCAAGAACTCCCCTGAATACTCCAGGGAAAACGAGACTGTTGTTAATCTGGTTCGGGAAATCACTCCTCCCGGTTGCTACTATCCTTGCTCCAGCCTCAATGGCGTCCGAAGGCCAGATCTCCGGGAGTGGATTTGCCAAAGCGAACACAATTGCGTCATCGTTCATTGATCTGATCCAGTCCTTGTGCAGTGTGCTTGGATCTGACCTGGATGCAGACACGACAATGTCGGCGCCCTTAAACGCGCCCCCTTCTTCACCGCTCAGCCTTTCTCCGTTTGTCTCCATTGCAAGCCTGTACTTCCATGGATTTGTAAACATCAGGTTGTCTATATCTGATCTGTTGGGCTCGAGTATGCCCTTGCTGTCGGCAATAACGATATTCTTCATCCTGAATCCTGCTGTAGCCAGAAGGTGGGCAGTTGCAATGTTTGCCGCGCCGGCACCAAACAGGACAACCTTGGCGTCCTCCCGTTTCTTCTGCACAACCTTCAGGGAATTAAGCAGTCCGGCGAGCGTGATGCAGGCAGTGCCGAGCTGGTCATCATGCCACACGGGAATAGACAGCTCCTTCTGAAGTTCCTCAAGAACGAAGAAACATTTCGGCGACTCGATATCCTCAAGGTTATAAGCGCCAAAGGATGGTTCAAGGGCCCTTGCAACCTGCACGAACTCCTCTTTCTCTCTAACCCTTATCGGGATGGGGACAGCATTGACACCCCCCAGGAAATTGAAAATCATGGATTTTCCTTCCATAACGGGCAATGAAGCCTCTGGGCCAACATTTCCAAGACCGAGAACTCTTGTACCATCTGTAACTATCGCAACGCTGTTCCATTTCCCGGTCAGGTTGAAAACATCCTCTACGTTACGGTTTACTGCCAGCGATACAGCCGCCACTCCGGGTGTATACCAGTAGGAGAAATCTTTCAGTGATGTGATTGGCACTCTGGGCATTATCCCAACCTTCCCCTTATAAAATTCAGAAAATTTTAAAGCAATGCGGTTGAGTTCATTCGTCCGCTCCTTGTCATCCATATCTATCGCTATATGGAATCGCATGTGTCTTAATAAATGGATGCAATTACACCTTAGGGAAATGGAGCTAAATAACGTGAAAGTGGAATGGCATAGTGTGCTGGAACCCGAGATACAGCACAACGAGAAACAGCATCCGAACCTTCCAGTCCGTGAAATGTACCGCTGGGTGATAGATGACCTGAACAGCAACAGGATGCGTTCCCGTGTCATAATGTCTGCTGACAAAGCTATAGGATATGCATTCCTCTATCCAGCAACGGGGTTCTCTGACAGGAACTTTGCATCGTTTGGTTTTCTTGATCCTGCCGCTGCCAACAGGGAACGCAGCATCCTCCTGCTGGACTGGGCAATAGCCGAATGCACTAAAGATGGAAGAAAGCTTCTCTTCAACGAACCTTTCAACGCTGGTAGCACATTCCATGAATGCATGGATGAGAGGGGGATACGTAAGCTTCACAGGGTGGAAATGGCCCTTTATCCGAAGCAATTCGGGGAGCAGAATAAGGATATTCCGAGCGTCTATTCAATCGTGCCATCCATGTCTGTGGATCCAGGAGCCTTGGTAAAAGCCCTTTATCTTGCATTCAGGGACGAGGATGAGTCGATCCTGATTAGCGACAACCCTGAAGAGAGGAAGAGGATGCAGGAAAACGCCCTTTCCGGAAAATTATTTGGGCCGGTTATACCGGAGGCGACATTTGCAGTATTGCATAATGGCATGATAGTCGCGGGCATCACCGTTGTGATCAACGAGGGCTCTCCTCTGATTTCGGATTTTTTTGTTATCCCGGATCACCAGAACCATGGCATCGGAACCTATCTCCTGCAGATCGCAATCAAAGCGCTTTCCAGATATCCAGAAATAAAGCTTTGGACGGATCAGAGATCAATTGCTCATGAGTTTTACATACACAGG
>JAJYZU010000061.1 GCA_021799755.1 Thermoplasmata archaeon | reverse complement strand
TCTCTACCGTGAAGAAGTCAGTCTCTATGTCGAATGCCCCTCTCTCACCTGTGGACGATATCCTGTTTATAGACACACCAAGCTCATTGAGTATATCCACTGCCTGGGACTGCATTCCTGTATGAAGGTTTGAGAGATTCGGACTCCTGGAATAATACATCACAAGGGGCTTTCCATCCCTGAGATATTTCACCCTGCCAACCTCGTTGTTGTTCTTCAGCTCTTCCAGCACTGACTTTATTCTCAGTTTTGCCTGATCCTTTTCTATTCCGTACTTCGAGGATATCTCCTTTCCCATCTCCGTTGCATAGGACATCCTGTCGCTGAGGATGCGAAGAACCTCCTCCCTGTAGTCTATATCCTTCCCTCTCCCTCCAGCTCCCTCTTCCATCCTCGCTTCCTTTACCGCTGCAAGAATCCTTGGCGATTCCCTGTACTCGCTGCCATCGGGTATGTATGTCATTACAGGGTTAAATGCCTGGCTCTCTGGGAACTCTATGTCCGTAAATTGTCGGGGCTGCAACACCGATACTGAATATCTCACAAGCTGGTTGTAGGAGAGCATCTGCAGATCAGCATCTCCAAGCCTGAATGAGAACTTGGTGCCAAAATTGGCCCTCATCTCCGGCAGTATATCAATGAGATTCTGCGTTATGATCCATAACATCCCTTTATCTCTTATTTCTCGACTCATCACGTCGAGGATGGTGTGGTATGATTTCGTGAGCCTGTGAGCCTCGTCTATGCAGATAAGCACATCCTTCCTTGCTCTGGATTCCATCTCCCTATAGATTTGCCTCAGCATCAGCTCGGCATAGAAGTTCTGGGCCTGCTTTGTGGGCAGTGTTGAGAAGTCAAACACAGTGCTTTCGTTGGCAAGCTCAACGTTTCCCATATCCTCAATGATTAGCGATTTGACGTTCTGCTCTATTGCATTGAGCGTCTCAATCTGGTTCTTCGATGCCGATCTCCTCTTTTCGCTGATCGTTTTCATGAAGCTTTTCCAGTCGCTGCTTTGTGATGCTATTTCCTGCAGGAACGCCGGCGTTTGCTGCAATTGAATGCCTGAGCTTACCTTCTCTCCGAAGAATGCCGTCATATACGATTCGGAGAAGGCGTTTATGTCCCTGAACGGATTTGGAAGGCACTGCTTTGCTTCTATCACTGGAATTCCCAGGTGAACCTCATGGTCATCTGGCTTAAACGAGAATATGATCCTCTGCCTGTCTTCGAATTTATGCAGGAGGTGCATTGTCAGGTAACTCTTTCCTTGGCCAGAAACGCCCGTTATGGATACATTGCGGTTTCCCTTGTGCTCTATGTAGTCCCTGAGATCTGTCGCTTTAGGGGAGCATTCCTCTCTCCTGAACTTTCCTCTCTCAACATCGGGTATGATGTTGTAGGCAAGCGTCGTATGACCGGCAAACCTTCTTAGTCTCCTTGAGAGGTCATAGAATAACCTCTGCTCATTCCTAAGAGGCAGATCTATGAATGGCTTTGACAACACGCGCCTTGCATTTATGAGCTCCGAAAAGCCATATTCTCTCATAGTCGTATTCTGGCTTTCCAAATATTTATTCATATCCAGCTACCTTCTTATTACGTATCGTCGGTGGAGGTTGACTGTTATTGTATAGTGCTCCACCTTTACCGTATGGGTTTCTATCAGGTATACGAGTATTATGACGCCGATAACGACAGCGAGAATTATGCTGTATTCGAGACCAAGGGCAAGGTAGATCAGGTATGCCGGAATGCCAAATATTAAGGCAAAAATGAAGACATATACGAGAAGAATGAGAGCACAGTACAACAGGACAAGAGCTCCAACGAATGCCAGCAGAAACCCCACAACCCCGATTGTCTCATAGAATATGTTGCCGGACATTGTCATGGCAAAGAGGAAGGACCAGAAACATTGCCATACCAGGCCGGTTATGAACACCGAAACTGCGGTGATCAGGAATCCGAAGGTTAGAGCATCCTCGTCCATGATTACCTCTGTGCCCTGAATCTCCTGTTCGGTGTCAGTGTTGCAGATATCGATGCTTCCTCGCGCTTGAAGATCAGCCCGCGTCTCGTAATCACGAGATCCATCCTCAATACAGGATTTGATTCGTACTCCACGTAGCTTATGTCGGGATTCCGTTCCATGAACTCTCGTATGGCCGCTATCTGCCTCCTGTCCTCAAGCTCGTAACGGTTAACCGTATTGTCGATAACCGTTTCCTGCAGTCGTTCAAGAGTGCCTTTTCTTTCTGGTCTTGCGATCTCATACCTCACAATTTCTGGCTGGGAACCTTCAAAATAAATAGACTCTTCGCCCTCGTTTCCTAGACTTACTCTCACCTTTTTCATTTTCACAGACTCCTTTTTCTCTGCAGAAAAGCAAGCCAGGTGCCAGTTTTGGCAACGAGGTCGTCTATACTCATTGCATCAGGCTCGTAAAGAAGGACCGGGGTTAGTGGACTATCTGGGAATTTCTGAGTAAAATTCCTTTTCAAGTCGGATATGGATATTTCCCTGGCAACCTTGCCTTCCTGCATAAACGAATAATGCAATTCTGGGTATTGTATCGTTTTAGATACTTCTCATATTGCTGCTTCAGAGTGTTCTTATGAGTGTGATATGACTAAAACTACAAGAATCGCATTCCCACGTGATCTCTCCAATTACCCTTCTGTCGGAATACTTCTTCTCTTCTGGAGAAATTATTTCATAGACCGGGACTAATTTTTCTGTTTTGCATCCTGGGCACTGAAGAGTTAAAATTTCCTGCCAGTTTTCGTATAAAATTTTGCAATCAGACACAAACATGGGGGCGTTTCGTATAAACTTCCATTTGACTTGTGGGTCTCTTTTGATCATGCTGAGGTATATCTCATCGGGGAGAAGGAGGAAGCTGACTTCTCCTGAGAAGTTACCTACAAACCTTCTGAGATATCCCTGGGTTACGAGCTCTTTGACATGCTTATCCACCGTACGATGACTCATCTTTCCGTTGAAGATGGAATACAGCTCTGATGTCCGCGGCTCCGAGTCTCTCTCCCTTATTGAATTTACAATAATCTGGCACTTCTTGCAATGTAAATTGAACTCAAACGGATAGTCCTCTAGCAGTGAATCTCCCATCTGTACACGTTGTCAAAACGACATTTTCATTATAGCCTTTCCGTTGGGCATCTTGTAATTTAATTGTAGGATGCAGAAACCAAAGCTATGTTGATTTCTTTTCATCATCGATGCTAATGCCACTTGATGAAATGGACAACGCGACAAAGTGAGCACTGTTTCCTACTATGTAGCCCATGTCGAAAAGTGTGGAGATAGTTAGAGACATTCCTTGTGTAGAATGTAAGGACATTGACTATTAGTGTCACGATAGAGACTAATATGACAAAGAGCAGATGATATGGATATTTACTCAGCAATTAAATTTACAACTCCTTGAATGCTCACTTTAACACCTTATTCTTTTTTCTCTTTCTTGCCGAATATCTCACCAGTCCTCTGCTGGAGTTTACCACTTCGTGCACCGATGAGTACACCTATTGTCAGGAGAATGACGGAAATTAGGAAAGCTAATCCTCCATACAGAAAAGCATCTGCCAATATTGTACCGTTAGAATGAAAAATTGCCCCAATAGCCAAAACAATAAGAGAAGCGAAGAACAGAAAAGTACCCACAGTCATTATCTTGTTTATCCGACGAAATTTAACCATTTTGTCATCGCCTCATTTATAATCATTCTTGAATTTCTTAATGAAATCAAGCATTTGTTTTTCCTTTGAACCGTGTTTTCCCACGTAGTTATAAAAACCCTCATCATCCAATTCTCCACTGAGATATTTATTTGCGGCTTCGTTAAGTTTTCTTGAATGTTTTGTTGTTCCATAGGGCTTTCTAATGAACAGGTTACTGTATTCTACAGTCTTTCCGTCGGGTGACTTTACTGCACCCGGAAGTTCAGAAAGAATATCGTGGTCAGTTTTCCATGTTCTGGTTCCCTGTATTCTGTTTTGTCTCAGGACTCTTGTAAACCCTCCAGAGCCCAGAGTCCCCATTACAGAGTTTATTCCATAATCGCGTGCCTTAAACACACCATACAGGAGGGTTGAGAGGCCTATTCCAAAGGGTATAAAAAATCCAATAAAAGAGCCAAAAAAACTGTAAATTAAGATTCTTGGATATCTGAGAGCGAACACGGTGTCAATAACCATAATTGCGATACCTGTACTTATGTAAATCAGCCTGTACCTCATAGAAAGTCACCTTGTTGTATGTGAGTATAGCTATATAAATCCTTCACAGAGAGCACCCAATTGCTTTCTCACATATATAATCAGCACCCAATTCGCAAGCCACATGGACACCGATGTCTATTATTGTCTGAAGAACAACATCGCAGATGGATGCCACAATTCCAAAGCAGACAACATAAACTATGGGATCCTCAATGAATTCTAGGCAAACAATGCCTGATGCTTCTTCACAAGCCAAATCTTCTGAAACGCCATCAGCAAGAATGGTACAAAGCACAGTTCCGAGTGCGTGGCAAATGAGGCACTCAATGGCGTTTGGGTCCGATTTAACGTTTGAAAGAGCAACATTATTGTTTGTGGTAGTAACTTTGCCATTCGAGCTCAGCCCACTTCCTTCGACATGAACAATCTTTTTGCCACTGATAGTGTCAACGTACTTTGTCTTGAATTTGTTTGTTATTGTTTTCCCGCTGTGCTGTATTATGTATGTAATTGAGGCATTCGATGAAGTTTCTCCCTCAATGATATACTTCCAGTTTAGGATTGCCCCAGGGCCTTTCTTAAATTGTACAATCGTAACTCCCTCAGTCACGTTCGCTTTCCCGAGTGTATAGGTCTCTGTGTGTGGTACGCTTATTCTGGTTATTTTCCTTCCTTTCGCATCAAAACAATTACTGCAGGTCATATAATATGAATGGAACTATCATATATATATTATTCGATACACTTTCTAGTTCCGGAAAATGTCCAAGAAATTAAAATAAATTCGGCGTTTTATTGATTAGATTGTTGTTAATATAATATTACCCATCGGCATAAATGCAAATGAGTGGCAATCATCTCACCTCCTCGCTTAGATTGATTTTATGGTTTTATTAGAACGACATTTTCATTATAGCCTTTCCGTTGGGCAGGACTGCCTGGAACTCGTATCCTTCGCTGAGGAGTTTCTCTATCTCGTTCATCGGTACAAGCTTCTGCTTTGAGCCGTTGCTTGTCATTGCACCTGCGACCTTGTCTCTTAGCAGCTTCTGGAAATCATCAGTGCTTATGTCTGCAAGGTCCATCTTGTCAATTTCATCCTGCCTATATCCCACAGCAGAAAGAAGCTGCTGCTGTAAGTAGAGTCTCGCATTATCTTCGGATACCTCGCTCATTCTCGTCTCCATATATTTGAGGCACTTCTGGTACGACTGTCTCATCTCTTCGATCATGTCGGGAGACAGTCTTTTGTTTGTGCTGTATCTTGCCTCAATATCACCCTTGTGGCCCATTATGAACTGCCTCCAGGGATGCGATATCAGGCCCTTGGATTCTGCAATATCAAGTGCAGTTGAGAAGTATGCCCTGAGCACGTATGGCCTCATCTTCAGTCCTGCCTGTTCTATCGCTTCCCTTATGTCCCTTGTAACCAGAGTCGTCCGTAGGAAGTTGTTCTTCTTTACGCCTCTCACATCGAACTGCAACAATGGGGAATCATAGGTCAGTTCTTCTCCCTGTTTCCTTCTCTCCTCTAGATACTCCTTGATGTAGGTTGCTCCTTCCTCACCAATGAATGAGAAATACTGGTGCCTTGCCTTGCTCAGCTTGTTTTTGACCATAACCATTGATGGTGTCTTATCGAACTGGATTTCATCCGATATCCGAAGGTCTTTGATATCACCGAGCCTGAGACCATCTGTTCCTTCGTAATCTCCAAGAGATTCCGGTCTGAGGCCAGAGAATGCCATTATAGCTATGGCAACCCTGCCTCTTGAGGTTGCTTTTCTAAGAATTCTTGCTAATTCTTCCTTGCTTGGCACTCTTTCGTTAACGATTGTCGGCGTTTCGTTCTCTCCGGAGATGTTAACAGTTAACTGCAAACGGATATCGTTAAACTTCAGCCATGAAAGAATCACTTTCTTGAACCTCGCTATGTATGATCCTGCTTTGCCCTCCTTTTCCAGTTTCCTGACAAAATCTGTGAATTCATATCGGAAATCCTTCTCATTGCTTCTCGCTTTAGCCAGGATTCCCTTAGGCGTTGTCTGTGTAAGTTCGCAATAGTGGCCAAGATTTCTCAGGGCTACCGTTGCCGTCAATACAGACTTTGCCCTGAGGTTCTCATACCACCTTCGCACGTCCTCGTCGAGAAGCAGTTCCTGATACTTCGGCTGCATGGTCATGATAACATAACGAGTGCCGAGATAAATAGTATTCGATTAATAGATTAAATGGACCGGTCGGGATTTGAACCCGAGGCCTCCTGCTTGCGAAGCAGGCGATCTACCGCTGATCTACCGGCCCTTCCATAGAATTCAGTTGATCTCCTGCCCTATA
>JAJYZU010000060.1 GCA_021799755.1 Thermoplasmata archaeon | reverse complement strand
TTCATTCTCTGCAGGGAGTGATGGAATGTCAAAGAAATCTTCCATTATCTCTCTGCCTTTGTAAGAGAAATATATTGTCCTGGTCTGTATGCTTCTCAGTTTCTTTCCCTTGTACCGTGGCATCCACAGGCTCCCGTTCTTCTGGTAAAGTGTTGATCCGTCAGGATTTCTATACTTATGAATAAGGACACCTTCTGAGAATCTGCATCCTGAATAAAGAAAGAATTTCAGCCACATCTGTATATCTTCTGTGGTCAGTCCTGACTCCTTAAGTGTTGGCGTTTCCCTGCTTTTAGTCCAGTTGGGTTCATCATCTATTGATACATGATCAATAAGTGCAGTCATTTCTTCAGGCCTGAGGATACGGATAACCTGTGCCTTCTGTTGTTTGATCAGTGGATATTTCCACGCCATACTTTCCATAGGAATCCATGCCAAACTTGAATAAATACTTTCATAGTTTAATGATAAAAGAATGATGATTAATTTTGGGGCGAAAATTCAACCAACAGCAGACCTCGTATCTTACGAAGGAATTTACACTATCATAGTTTAGGCAACAAAACTTTGATTTCTTCATGAGGCTTCACGAGATATATGTAGTATTAAAGCAAAAAAGGAAATACTCATAAAATAATGAAACTGTCATACATTTTTCTGAGGAGATAGTAATGTCTAACATTTTTATAGTACCACACCATGTATTACAAAGATGGCTGTAAGTGAAGCAATATCAGTTAGGATTAAAAATGAAGACCTTAAAATAATGAAAGAAAACAACATTAAGGTTAATCAGGATTTTATACATCAGGCAGTACTACAGACTGTGAATAATGGTAATACAGATTTCAAAAATGGTCACGATAATTCTCCCTCCTTCCTTTTCACTGACAAAGCCACCAACCAAGAACTCTATTCATATCTGAAGGAAAATCCAACAGCATCCAGATTCATATTCAGGAAGTACAGTGCCAACCAATCATTCCTTAAGGAACTCTGTGATCCTGAGAATCCCATCTATCTGAGTGAGGTTGCGAACAATCTTCAGGGAATATATCACGTGAAGGAAGAGGAGAAGAATATAGAACTTCTAAGGTCTGAGAAATCACGCCTTACATCTGAGCTTGAAAAACTGAAGGCAGAGATAAAGGAGGCAGGTGATCAGTATGACGAGATGGATGAAAATCTGGAGAGGATAAAGAAAGAGGATGAAGCATACAATATGCAGAGGTCAAACATCCGCACTGACAGGGGTCTGGAGCTGATCACCAGCAGTTACAGCGATATCACAAAGCACTTCGATGCAATGCTCCAGAGATGGAACACCTATTTCAAGGAACATGGTGGGGCAACATTGGGAATGACTCTCAACTCTGAGGATTTCAACCACATGGATTTACTGAACAAGAACATCAAAACGGTGATGGATCAGATAAGGACACAGGAGTTTCTTTCCACCGATGGATTGGATAAGTTCCATCAGGAAATGATGGAGAAGGAGAAGCAGGAGAAGGAGAATGCGCTGAATTCACTGGAGGCCATCAGGGCTACCAACGCAAGGAAGGTTATTCCGAAGGTGCTGGATGACATTGGACTGTCCATAAGGCATTTTGAGAGAGCCAATGTTAATATGGAAGGCATGAAGTATTTCAATAAGGTTGGAGAGACGCAGGTGTTGGAGCCACTGAACGATGCATACAGGCTGATGGATAATCTGGGTTCGCAGATAGAGAACAGGGACAGAAGGGAGAAGGAGAAAAAATAATAAGGCAAATGGGGTTGATGATGTAATGGTTGAGAATAGTACAGGTGTAAAGGGCAGGTTCAGGAAATTTTCCCGTTCCATGAGGAAGGTTGAAGTTGATCTGAACAACAGGCTGCAGAAAGGGTTCGGAAAAAGGGTTGATCAGAAGGTGGAAATCCATTATCGTGGGAAGCCTCTCACATTCGTTTATGATGATGTGATTGAGCATATTCCCATCGATGTTGTGAAGAATGATCCTGATGTGATGGCTGATGGTGAATTCCATTTTGATCCAACAAAGCGGAGGATGGATGTATCTGATGCGTTCATATCATGTTCCTGTGGAGCAAAGTACGATGTCAAGGTTCCAACTTCAGTGACAGGGAACAACAGCGAAGTGATGAAGGCTGCAATCAGAAGAACACCTGATATTCTAAAACACAATGATCCTGATGGTGGTCATAAGCTTACACTCGCTTATGTGGAGACAAATACTGAAGTGATTCCTGAAAAGGATCGCATTAAGAACTTCAACAGTGAACGTATTAACTTCTATCGGATTTTCTCAAAGAAGACTGCAGAAGTCAAATACATTGCAACATATGGACAGGATCTCCTTGCTGAAGCTCCCCAGGTAAAATTCTCTGAAACTGCTCGGGGTAAGAGTAGCATAATCACTCAGAACTTTCTCTTTATGCTCTTTGTATCTGGGTTGATTGAGATTTTCACCATCCTCTTTGCCCTATCATCCTCCTACAATTATGTTGCACCATCACACGCCAATAACACTGCATGGTATCTCCTCATATTTGTTGTCATAGTTATGTTCGCCATAATGTGGAGACTGCACATCTATGATATATCCCGTTCATATGCGAAACTCGTTTATCTGCAGTCTGGGCCTTTCTACATATCCAACAGGGGTGTTCTCCCTGTGGTAATGGTGAATTCCACAATCACAGACGTATGGGACTATCAGACAAGGATGATGCACATCGATGATTCAAAGGCAAAGGAAGTCATCTATGCACTTCAGTCATGGTCAGATTCCCAGATCACAGAACTGGAACAGGCAAACAAACTGGGGATGCTGGAACACGAGCTTACTGTCATAAGCAACACAGCGAGATATCTTTCAAAGCTTGACCACGAATACAAGAGGGAAGCTTCAGGTGACAGGTCAAGTGTCAGGAACATAATCTTTGCGGTTCTCATAACGGTGTTCGCGTATACATTCTCACTCTTTGTGATGGGTGTATTCTGACCCAATCTCTAATTTTAAATACTTTCCAATCTATCTCTTATTATGGCAAAATACAAACCTGATGTTTTCACAAAATTGTCAGAGATAATAAGAAAGGCTGTTGAAGAAGCTGTTGAAGACAAAATGCAGAAACATTCCATAACACAGGAGCTTCTGGATGAAGGGGCATTCGATGTCGCCAAATCCTACATAGACTTTCTGAAGAAGCAGGCCACAGAGAAGACAGTGAAGCCGTGATATATATGGCAAAGATAAGAGCAGTTCATACCCCAAAGGGAATAAGTTTCTATGCGGTGAGTGGGTTTGGCTCTGCAAAGATAGGTGACCAACCACTGAGCACCCTCTCCATAGGGAAGGAAAAGGCTGAACTTATAAAGAAACTTTATGAGGATGGTGGAGAATATGATCCTGTACCGTTCATGAATTCTCTCATAGCACTGAAGAATGTCAGGATCACAAGGTTTGTGACTCAGGCAATACTGGATAACTGGCTGAAGGATCTGAAGAAAATACTCAAAACCGATGGGGTGGAGAAATAATGGCGTGGGTTGAATGTTCGTGTGGCAAAATCCTGAAACTGAAAAAGGGAAACAAGGCACAGAGCAGCCATCAGAAGAGGCATCCTGATCATTATGAAGTGAGGAGATGGAGCTATGGCGGGCCTCACAGAGATGGTACAGAGAAAGAGAAGAATATTGTGGAGGTTATGAAATGAAGGAAGAACTTGGCCTGATAAGGAAGACATTTCTTGGATATGAGAGCCATGGAATGTTTACGTTTGTAATAGAGTTTGACTTTGGAGGAAGTGGACAGGCATTTGGGAATTACGTCATAGGAATTCACGGAGACAAATCAGAGATTAACCAGGAAGAAGTAACTCTCAAAAATAGCTATGGAACCGAAGCCATTATGAAAATTCTGGATGCGGTTGGAGTAAACAAATGGGAGGATCTGGTTGGAAAGGAATGCTGGGTGAGAAGAGACAATGGAACCATTGTGGAAATAGAAGCACCTGCTTACAGAAAGCACGGGAAATTGTTCAATATTAAGGAATTCTTTGATGAAAAGTTGCAGAGGTGAATGAAAATGGATACATGGTCAAATGAAATAGATACCTATGAGATCGGATATTCAAAATTTGATGAGATAGCAGTTTGCTGTACAAGAACTTACACATACCGTAAGCCACCAACTGAAGAGATGACAATACAATTTGACACAATAGGACTGAGTAGAAATGTGGAACATTTGAATACATCAGACCTGACAGAAAGCCCTACGTACAAAGACATGATGGAACTCAAAATACGGTATGAATGGATTGATGTGCCAGAGATAATTTACAGGCGTATGCTTCAATTCATAAGGGAGCATTCACCCCTCTGAACAGGAGATAAGAACTTATGAAAGCAGTAAAGAAGCCGATAGTAGTGGATTTTGAATTTGCAAAGGAAGATGGTATTATTGGAACTCTGGAAGGTCAGATGAGATACAACAAAGGCGATGCGATCATCACAGGTGTGATTGGAGAGAAATATGTCTGCAGAAGAGATATTTTCAACCAGACCTATGACATCGTGGGTGGAGATGAATAAAATGAAGAAGCCTATTATCAAACTGCCACAGAACGTGGATGAGCTTGATAGAGAAAAACAGGAAGCTGAAGAGAGGGTCAGGATTATCGCTAAACAGGAATCTGAACTCAAGCAGGAATATTCCGTCAAAAGCACAGAGTTGCAGGCCAGGATAAGGAAGCTCAATGCAGAAGTTAAGAAGGCTAAAATGGATCTTAACAAATTCCAGCGAGAAAACAGGTCACTGAGAAGAAAACTTGCAGATGAGAGATTGAGATTGACAAAAGACCTTCAATCTCTGAACTCGCGATACTCAGGGATGATTTCCAGAACCAGAAAGAAGGTCAGCGAAAATCCGAAAGAGGCATTCAGATTGATGGAGGAACAGAAATGAAAATAACAAATGAAGGGGAAGTTATATCGTGCTGTGAATGGGTTCGGGAGATAGGAAAAAGTGATTCTCTGAAAATAGATCCCTTCGATTCCCAGGGAGATGTCACGGTTCCATGGCTCAGAATAAGACAGCTTGGCGGATGGTATGTGATCCTTCGGTTACATTACTGTCCTGCCTGTGGAGAAAAAACAGAGGTTGAAGGAACTCGTTCGACCACTTTGAGAGGTGGAGATGTATGTCCAAAATGTGGTGGCACACTTGAAGGAGGATCTGTAAATGGATTGGTTGTATGCAGCACTTGTGGATTCGAATGGTTGGTTTGAAGCATCCCTCTGAGCAGGTAACATTAAAATGAAAATTGTACTGGCTCTGGAATTATTGCCGTTTATTTTCTTTGTGATATCTGGCTTTTCCATTATTTTATCGGCAAATTCAATAATTCCGAACATAACACAGAGAGATTACGTGCTTTCCTTTCTGATATTCGGAATTGTGTATGCATCAATTGCTTCATATGGGGTAATTAAAGAAACCATTAATCCGTAATCAATAAATACCTATCACAGTTAAAATACGTGATGAACATGGCAAAATATATGGGCATAAGCAGAAGAGATATCCTGATATTTCTGACAGGAACACTCTTTGGCGTAGTGGTATCCCACATCTTTATTCTGGCCATTGCTGTGGGTGGAATCGTTGGCTATCTGGCATATCCGTATCTGAGGGATTTTGCATCATCCGTTGGCAGAGTGGTGAGGATATGAAATTTCCAGATTTCTGCAACAGATGTGGAATTCCCATACGGTCTGATCTGGATGGTTTCCTGGAACACATAAGGACAGAACAGCACAATGGAGGAATGGGAAATGCATAATGCAATAGGTGAAGAAGGAGATATGATGGAGTTTGAAACAGTCGATCCGAAATGGATAACAATCAAACTGAAGAATGGCGTTGTTCTGCAGATGAAGACAGAGGTAACCACAGTGATCTTTCAGGGATACGTGGATCAGAACGGCAATCCAACAAACTATCCTGTGTTCTCAATCCAGAGTACAACAGTGATCCGCAACCAGCATATGCCCAGGGAATTCATCGCAAAACAATCCCCTGTGCAGAAAGAAAACAGGAGCTACAGATGATGGATCAGTTCAATGAAATCGGGCAGGACATAAAAGACATTATAGAGCCTTTTGTCAATCTTCCCATAGACAAATGCAGGTTGTGTGATCTGAAGGGAAGGAATTATGCGTTCCCAAGGATTGTGAGAGGGAAGGACCCTAAAGTGATGATAATCGGTGAAGCTCCTGGAAGGGAAGAAGCCCGGTACCATCTCTCATTCATTGGCAGGTCTGGAAAGGAGCTGGACAGGTGGATAGAATACATGCACCTTACAAATTACTATATCACCAATGTGGTGAAGCACAGGCCTGTTGAAATGGATAAGGACAGGCCTCCAACAGAGGAAGAGATAGGTTCATGCATTACATATCTCGTGAAGGAGATTATCACTGAAAAGCCTGATCTCATTCTGACGTTGGGAAATCCTGCATCTCATGCTCTGGGATCAACACTCCCCATATCCAAATCCATAGATGTCTATCTGCATGAACCGCATTACTACAGAAACAGTGAAATGAGGATACTTTCACTCTTCCATCCCTCATATGTTCTGAGGAAGAAGAATGAACAGGGATATGAAGAGTTCACGGCAAGGCTTCTTTACTATCTGGATTCCATAAGAGCCATAATCGATGGCATGGAGGAATGAGATGCC
>JAJYZU010000059.1:2331-6761 GCA_021799755.1 Thermoplasmata archaeon | reverse complement strand
TGGCGTTTTCCAGTTCCTTAAGAAGCGACTCACCACTCTCGGTCATCAGCATGAATAGTTCATCCCCTTAATTTATCTTTCACTCAATCCCGACACGCGGATGCAACGGGCATCACTTCTTGCCTCCGGCAGTGAACGGAAAGATAATATTTCCCTGATATTTTATTAAAAATTCGCCCCCGTAATCCATGATGTTCCTTATGATGCCCACGCGCTTGAGGATATATTCGTCATATCTGGAGGGATCGGAAGAAAGTTTCTGAAGATCTGTTGCAACCCTTATCAGCGAGACCTGGAGTCTTATCTGAAATCGCCTGTCCTCATCAAATTTATCAAGGTCAAACTCCTTCATGAAACCATATTCAATGGTCGCTAATAAAATAATTAACAGATCAGGTGATGACTGGGGCACCGGTAGGAAAAATGAGGGACATAAAATTCACAAGGATCGCTGATTACACATACGAGATCGCAAGAAACCAGGAGGAGGGAATGAATGTTCCCGGCATTCTCTTCTCGGATCCTGAAATGCTTGATCACATCCTTGCCGATCAATCCGCCCAGCAGGTTATAAACGTTTCAAAACTTCCTGGAATTGTCAGGGCTTCCTATGCGATGCCAGATGTTCACAGTGGCTACGGCTTCCCCATAGGGGGTGTTGCCGCATTCAATTACGACGATGGCATCATATCACCCGGAGGTGTTGGATACGATATAAACTGTGGCGTTTCATTTCTCCTCACGGATCTCTCATATGACGATATCAAGCACAGGAAGCGTGAACTTGTGGACGAGATATTCAAAACAGTCCCCTCAGGGCTTGGACACAGAAGCGAACTGTCACTCGACAACAGCCAGATGAACGAGGTTATGACTGAAGGAATAAACTGGGCAATTGATCAGGGAATGGGGATTTCATCGGACAGGGATCACACAGAAGAGGGAGGGAAACTGATGCCCGCAGATCCGTCAAACGTTTCCAATTCGGCAAAGCAGAGAGGAAAAAATCAGCTAGGAACGCTTGGGGCGGGAAACCATTTCCTGGAAATACAGCGAATAGATCAAATTATTGACAAAGATACAGCAGAAAAGTTCGGGATCACTAAAAGGGATCAGATAGGCATCATGATTCATACGGGGTCAAGGGGACTTGGACATCAGGTTGCATCGGACTACATAGATCTGATAAATAGAAAATACGGCCAGGACGAATCCGGCATTCCAGACAGGCAGCTCATTTACGCCAGAACAGGAACAGATATGTTTGACAGGTATTTCGCAGCAATGAATGCAGCTGCCAACTTCGGTTTCTGCAACAGGGAAATCATATCTGCGATGGTCAGGAAGGCGTTCTCAAAGATCATGGGGACGGAAGAGGATGAAATAAGGCTGGTTTACAGCATTGCTCACAACATCGCAAAGGTTGAGGAGCACATTGTTGACGGAAAGAGCATCAAACTCATAGTTCACAGGAAAGGAGCCACAAGAGCATTTCCTCCAGGGAGAAAAGAAAACGGACACCTGTTTGCAGAGACTGGGCATCCTGTGCTGATACCAGGCGATATGGGCACTGCATCATACATAATGGTAGGAAAGGAGGGAAACATGGACAGATCATTCAGCAGTTCATGCCACGGGGCGGGAAGGATGATGAGCCGCAAGAGATCATCCGATACATTCAACGCCTCCGCAGTCCAGCAAAACCTGGAATCCAGGGACATATACCTGCGCACTGCAAGCAGGAAGGCAATTGTGGAGGAGGCTCCAGGAAGCTACAAGAATGTTGACATGGTCGTTTCAGTCACCGAAGCGGCGGGCCTGGCAAAAGCTGTAGCCCGCATGATACCGACCGGGGTGGTTAAAGGCTGATGCAGACTCTTCCTGGCATTTCCGGCAATATATTCTGGAACGGGGCAATGAGAAGGGGGACCATCCTGTTCGATGGAAAAAACCTGAATTTCAGCGAAAAGCTATATGACAGGTTTCCTCGTGGCACCGTAATCCCCGGGCTGATCAATGCTCATATCCATATAGGCGACTCATTTGTTGGTGAGGAACCTCCAACTGACCTAAAGGATGCAGTTGGTCCCGGGGGCTTTAAATACAGGATGCTGCAGTCTGTCAACGACAGTGTCCTCAGGGCAGGAATGAAATCGGCAGCCGGATTCATGAATTCAACCGGAACAGTGGCAGCAATAGATTTCAGGGAAAACGGGATCCAGGGAATAAGGGAATTCGACAGGGCGAGGATCAGAAAACCTGCCTTTGTGACAATGGGCAGGCCTTCGCAAGATCTGGCAGACATGGAAGAAGTGGTTTCCAGTTCCAAAGGTGTTGCGCTCAGTTCGGTAAGTGATCATGATGTTGATTACATGCTCACGATAGCGGAACGCGCCAGAAAGAGCGGTAAGAAGGTGGCAATTCATTTCAGCGAAAGATCTAGGGAAGACATGGGAATCCTGAAGAGAATTAAACCCGATCTGGTCATTCACTGCCTTTTTGCCACAAACAGCGATCTTAGGGAAATCAGGGATATGGGTGCCAGAATAGTGATCACTCCCAGATCCAACTTGGCATACGGGCTGACAACAGACTATGGTAGATTTCAGAAGCAGGGAATAACGCCGCTTCTTGGAACCGACAATGTGATGAGCGTGGAGCCCGACATGCTTTCAGAGATGCAGTTTCTTTATCTTCTGCAAAGGAGCAGGACTGGAATTGTGCCCGAAACCGTAATAAAGATGGCCACGTCCGAGCCTTCGAATCTCCTCGACGCATGGAACATTAGTTATTCAAGAAATACCGTGATTTATTACCCGGGGGTAATGAGGACACCTTACGAGATTGTATCCAGACCCCACATGGGCTATCGGGTTGCTCAGATAGCCGGTGAGCGTTGACCCGAAAATATTGCAGGAATTCGTTATCCGGATGCAGCGTTGCATGAACAGCCTGGTAACCATCTGTAAGTATGAAAAAGTCCTTGTGGAAATCAGCGGGACCATCTGAGAACTAACAAATCCCAAAACTTGCAGGTGTCAGGACAATATTTATATCAAGAGATTACTTTATCCCGAAACTGAGAGGAAGATTACATTGAAAAGAGGCTATCTAATAGCACTGTTAATCGTGATTATGATAACAGCCGGCACACTTACAGTATCTGACAGCACTAACGCAATAACGCCGCAGCAGGGGAATGTAAATCTGAAGATTTATTATGCCCTTAACGGAAGTCCGGTTGGAGTTGCAAACAATAACACGGTAACGACAGTGAGTTACACCAGTGGTATTGTGATATCCTCGCAAACTGGACCAGATCCATCCTTTGCCCTGGCATATGGAAATTATACGGTATCCATAGCCCCGGCTTCGGTGGTTAACGGAGTTACAGGGCCCGCAGTGGCAGTGCCCGTCACAAAGATGATTGTGGTGAATTCTCCCACGATCTCTGAAAGCGTGACGGACAACCTCACGCCAATGCACACAGTGACAGTAAATCTGATGAACCTGACGAACGGCACATCCGCAACGGTCAGTTTTTCCACGACCTACGGATTCTCCCTTGGAACGTTTTCATCATCCAAACCGGTATTCAATGCCTCGCTCCCGACCGGAACGATATACGCTAAAGCCTCTATTTCCGGAGTCAACGGGATATTTTCATATGAGTACCAGATTGCTGCTCACACATCAAGCATAAATGTTTCACTGAAGAATTCCAATACCATCTTTGGTATTGTTTCTGCACAGAATTCTGCCACGATAAGTTCAATAAACATAATCGTGCTGAACACAACATCCAACAACTATGTGGTCGATCATTTCTCATCAGGCGCTTTCAACCTTTATCTCAGGAACTTTGCCAACAAGGTTGTTATAGTAACCGCGAACGGATTCGCCCCATACCAAATTTCATCACTGTCTGCAGGTCAGGTCTCACCAGTCCTTCAGACAGCCAGCAGCAGTATCGCTACAACTTACAGCCTTAGCAAGAATCTGCAGACGCTAAACCTGACGATAAACTTTTCAATAAGCAATGCCACGACGCTCCCATTCATGGCGAATGCAAGCGTCGGATCCTTTTACTGGCAGGAAAAGCTTGATGGCCTGACAAATTCCAGTGTGGCGACATATCTGGAGGGTTACCTTCCAGTTTATACAAACTCATCATTCACACTAAATGGATACAATTACAACAGGACATCCATGTCGGTGTCAAAGGTCTATCTAACAAAGGATAACGCGTCCGCTACCATACTGGCGCAGTACAAGAATACCGCTGTCCCATCAAACCTTTACTCCAGCGGCCTGTCCGTGGAACTTTACGATCAGGGAACAGTATTCGGACCAGCGACTCTTTACTACAATTACAGTTTTGCCTACAACAACGACACCATGGCACTCACATCATCAAGCGTAACCACCTC
>JAJYZU010000059.1:0-2231 GCA_021799755.1 Thermoplasmata archaeon | reverse complement strand
AATGCAACCTACTCGTTCACCAAACCGTACATAAGCGTTGGTTACCAGTATGCAAACATATCGATCGAATCGATTACTGGACAGTACTCCAACCTGACCTTCAGGGTATACGTCAATGACACGACTCCCCCCACTCCTAAGATTACGATGACGAACGTGACAGGAGTGAAGATATCCAATCCTTACGCAGGAGTACCCGCCAAGTTCTCTGCCAATACATCAACAGACGTCTACTATAAATCGCTAACCAACCTGAGCTTCAAATGGAAAGTTGAATACGCGAATGGTACAGTTGCGCCGCAGGGTGCAACCACCTATACCGTAGTTTCCGGAAACCTCAACAACAGCACATGGGTGGTTATCCAGTTTAACACGCTGAACAACATGATACTGTCCCTTTCCGCGAAGAACCCATCAAACGTTACAGGATACAGCAACCTCACTCTAACCATGCTTGTTTCCACACCAAGGATAGTAGTAACCAGTGCATATGTGGTCGGCACCCCAACAGAGGGAAGTGCGGCAACAATATGGATCAACTTCACAAACAAGGGGCAGGCTACTGCCTATGATGTGAATCTTACCGTGCTGGTAAATGGAAACGCAGTTGCAACATTCCAGTGGCCAATCCTGAACGTTTCACAGGTGCAGAACCAGTCCTTCACTTGGACTCCACGGACATCAGGCACGCTGACCGTCCAGGTAACAGGCAGCACCGGCAATGAACCGTCATTCTACGCGACCCTCGGCAGTTTCACGACGTCCGTGAGCGTCAATCCGGCGCCTTACAAGACAACACTTGTCATAGTGGTGATTGTCGTCGTGATCGTGGCGGTTGGAATAGTCTACTACAGGCTTACCACAGGTGGAAGAAGGAAAAAGTCAGAGACGGAGGAAAAGAAACCTTCACTGATAGAACAGAAGAAACTGGAAAAGAAGAAATGATTACATTTCTTCCATTAATTTTATTCCAATAATATTTGCTGCATCAGCCAGAACAGTATTGAAGGTTTTTGCCAGAATCAACCTTTTGTGAGCTATTTTTTCAGGTTGCCCAAGAATGCGACAGTTAGTGTAAAAATCGTTGAAGGTCCTTACCAACGACAGGCAGTATGAGGCTATGAGCTCCGGCCTGAGGTTACGAACCGCATCGGAAAGGTATCTCGGAAAAAAATAGAGGTTCCTGATCAGTGCAGTCTCATAAATGTCGAATTCAGCATCCGGATCAGGATCCAGAGAGAAATCCCCGGCGGATCGAAGTATACTGGAAGCCCTTGCATATGCGTACATTATATAAGGTGCGGAATCGCCCTCAATGTTCAGAGCCTCCTCCCACCTGAAGACCATATGTTTGTCAGCGTTTATGCGCATTATGTTGAATCGTATGGACGAAATTGCGACCGCATTGGAGATTTTGCTTAGGGAAGCAGGATCAAGATCCTTTCTCTTTTCGGCAACAACACTCATTGCCTCTTCCCGTGCCCTGGCAACAAGATCGTCGAGTGTGATTATATTCCCCTTTCTTGTTGAAAGTTTGCCGCTGTCTAGCGTGACGAATCCATAGAATATGAAATCAATTCTAGGGCCAAAATCCATCATGTCCTTAAGCACCATTTTCAGTGCTGCACCGTGATCCCTGTGATCCTCTCCGAGGACATCTATAATCCAGTCAGCATTCAGGCCCTTGAAGAGGTGATATGCCAGGTCCCTCGCAAAGTAAAGCGAGGTGCCGTCTGATCTCCTCAGGTAAATCCTCCGTTCATGATCCTCAGTTGCCGGATCAGCTGATTTTTCCGGTTTGTCCAGAAGAATATATTTTGCGCCATTATCATCCTTAAGATAGGGATCAAGTGAACTGAATACCTGTTCCATCTCCTGGCTTTTGAGGAATCCTGATTCCCAGACAAAATCATCAATCCTGATGCCGAGGCTCAACAGGGAATCCTTTATGGAGAGCAATACCACTGCAGCGGTGGACTTCACCGACTCAATGAAATCAGAATCTCCGCTTTCATACCGCCTTATTAGGGGTCCAAGAACCTTCTCCTCTCCACCAAGCTCATCCATCTTCTGATAGATCATCTGGTACCCGGCTAGAAGATTCTTGATATCGCGTTCCGACCCCTTGAAAAACCTGTTAAATCCTTCATAAAGGGCAATAACCTGCTTTCCTGAATCGTTGACAAAATACTGAGTGGAAACCCTGTAACCGTATCTTGAAAGCAGCCTTG
>JAJYZU010000058.1 GCA_021799755.1 Thermoplasmata archaeon | reverse complement strand
GCTTTCAAAACCAGGCTGTTTGCGAACGAATCCGCGATCTGACCAAACGATGGATTGGATGAAAATATGTATAACGTTATGCTCTGATTGTTGTAATTGAGGCCGCTAATGTTGGACGATGTGTTGTATGAGAAAATATCGGTAAGTGATCCCGTGTTGAGTGCATTTGCCACAGCAGAAGAGGCTGATTTAGCATCGGCGGAGCTCGACGCAGGATTACCCGGAAAAGCAGCTATGAAGAGGAAATTAGGGATCAGTGACAGTAATCCAGAGGAAGTAATCACGCTGCCTGTTGACCCAGATATTCCTATGGGAAGGGAAAATGAAGAGAGGTTATCCTGAACTATAACCGCCGAGAAGATGCTATCTGTAAAAGGCGAGGATGAGAACAGAAAGTTGCTGGAGGTGTTGTTTACCTCCATCGAACCATACGCATTGTAAATATCGCCGTCACCCGTAACAAGGGACATATCTGCCTGAAGGGAAGAGATCGAACTGTTGGATGACGCGACGGCTTGGGCAATATAATTCATATAATCACTTTTAACCTCGGCAGAGAGATAAGAAGGTGCATCAATCTTTGGTAAAAAACTGGTAGAGTACAAAATTGGGGATGAATAATTCGAATTCAAGGCGCCAATAACTGAATTCGGATTCACATAAACATTTTCGGGATGATTTCCAGCAGTAACAACTGCACTGGGATTGAGGGTTGAACTCCCAGAACTGAATATAATTATTCCGGATATCATCAGTATTATGACAAGAAGAATAGAGGCTGCCTTTATCCCCTCATTATCTTTTCCAGAGTCCTTGGAAACTGGAGGTTGACTCTTCTTCTTTGAATTGAAAATTCTTGAGACAAGATGACCTGTAACTCCACTGACAACTAGAAGGATGACAAGCGATTCAATGACATTCACCACAAATATGTCCAGCAATGAACCAATCGAACCGCCAACAGGAGGGCTGGGCAAAGATACAAACGGTGTACTGCCCCCAGTGGAAGTCAGGCTCGAAAGAAAAAAAGTGTAAATCTTGTCGATTACAGGTTCAGTTGTCAGGGTATACAAATTTGTCCCAGAGGGTACAACCCCAAGGACGGATGTATTTATTATCCCTGATAGGTTTGACAGACTATGGATGAGTGAAACTGCAGCCAGTCCAAGCATTGTCCACGAGATCGAATAAACAAGCAATGACACACCAATGGCTCTTCCGGTCTTTCCTGCTGCGAGACCGATCACAACACCGATAAGTATCCAGGAAACAAGAAGTGTCATCCGACCGAGCGGGTTACCTAAGAGCAGATAGACCAGTCCAAGAATGAAAACCAGCCGATATCCAATGAAAGGCCCAATCCAGTCTATGAGTGGACTGTAAGCAGGGGAAAGCAGATAATACGACAGTATTAGGACAGCAAAAGTTCCAGCAAGCAGGGCAGCAAGTTTACCCATGTGTATAGAATGGGATAATTAATATTTTAATATATGTATACTTAATAGAATTGAGCATCTGGAACTGTCATTATAGATTCTGTGAATCTTGAACCATGTGGCACTTAGTTCCCATACAACGCAATTCATATATTAGAGATGAATTTTACAACCCTGTTGAGGAATCTGAGGTTTGGAGGGAGATTGTCGATTATTATATCTGCATATTCCCTTCTGATTACCCTCAAAAGTTTGACCATCATCAGATACACAAATGTTCCTATAAGCACCAGTTCCAGCAGCGCTAGATCTCCGTAAGGCAGAATGGTACCCGCATAATCCACCACTATAAACACCACAATAGAGGATATCCATATCTTGATCAGAGACTGCCTGTCATAATTGAGAAAGCCCAGTTTTCTGGATGACGCAAACAGAACGATAAAACTCACGACATAGACAGAGGAATTGGCTATCGCTGCACCGATCATGCTGTATCTTGGTATCAGAAGAATTGAGAGTGCAAGGTTTGAAATCAGTGTAAAAGTGGCTATCCATATGAAAATGGAGGTCTTTCCATGGGCATATATCGCCTGTGACATTATGTTCTGGCTTACCAGCAATGCTGTTATGGACAGAATTATGATAGCAGGTACAGCACCCGATACATAATTTGTTGTTGCAAATATCTGAATGAATCGATAGGATATGGCAGAAAGTCCGAGGGCACATGGAACATAGATAAATGTCAGGACAGTGGTTGACAGCCTGAAGGCTGATCTGATGCTCTCCTGGTCATTTCTTGAAAACATCGCGCTCACCTTGGGAAGCAGTATGTTGGTTATTGGTGACACAACCATGCTCAGGCCAGTTGCCATAAGTAAGGCAAAACCATACACACCAAGTGTCGACAAATCTGTGAAAATGGATACGAATATCCTGTCTATATAAGATGATCCGTATGATATGATGGATGCGAATATGAGGGGAGTCGCATACCGCATCACATAATTGATATTGACATTGTACGCCTTCTCCTTCCTCTTCCTGACTATGCTGAAGATGATCAGTATCCCGGGTACTATTCCAATAATGTAACCGGTTGCCATTCCGAGAGGTACAAAGGACACATCGTTGGTCAGGAAAAGGAATACGGTGGCAAGGAAATACCAGAGGAAAGTGCCCACAACATTCACAGTGGCCGCAATCTTGAACCTCTGGAATCCAAGGATTATGCCGTTGATCAGTCCAAGAATCACCTCTGTGAACAGTGGTATGGAGAGGTATGAGATCGTTTTAGCATACAGCGTGTCATGGAAGAACAGCATGGACATGTAGGGTGAGATGAGAAACAGCGTGAGGGAACCGGCAGTTGCAGAAATGACACTTACGAAGAGTATCTTGAACATCACTGATTTAGCTTCTGCCCATTCGTTCCGGCCGATATGGTATGAGATGAACCTTGTGGCTGCGTTTGAAAGACTGAGAGAGAAGACTATGTTGAACAGTCCAAGGATGGCGAGAATGTTCACGATCTCGCCTGCGACTGATGTCGGGTAGAATTTTACAATATAAACGTAGAAAATAATTCCTGAAAGGTTGAATATTATGGAATTCATGTACTGGAAGATAAGTGAAGAGCCCAGTTTCTCCTTCTTTTCACTTTTCTCCAGTTCAACCATTTCTATTTCCTCTGATCAGATTGATCGGAATAGCACGGATATGATACCAGCACTTCACTCACCAACGAAAATTATTCTGCTTCCCTGATAATCGAACTTGAAATCCTGTTTTCTGAGATCAAGAGCCTTAACAATATTCGCATGTGCCTCATGAGGGGCATAAAAAAGCAGAAAACCCCCGCCGCCAGCCCCTATGAGCTTACCGCCCGTTGCACCGTTTTTCAACGCGCGGTTGTATAATTCATCAATCGAGTCGTTTGAAATTCCATCAGAAAGTTGTTTTTTAAGCATCCAGTTCTCATGCAGCATGGTGCCCATCCTTTCGGTCTTTCCCCTGGAGAGATCGTCAAACAACTGGAGGGCTATCTGCCTCATTCTCCGATAATCTTCAATCTTGACATTAACCCCATTTGACTGTTTCCTGTGTATATCTGTCGAGCTTCTTTGAATTCCAGTATAAAGCAAAAGCAGGTTGTTTTCAAGAGCCTCTCTGATCTCCTCTGTCGTGACGAGTGGTTTGACTGATACCGTCTCATCCTGATAGAACTGCATGAGCTGTATTCCGCCATATGCAGCCATGTACTGGTCCTGTTTTCCTCCGGGTTCATGGAGAATCTCCCTCTCTATTTTCACTGCCTCCTGTGCCATTTCCTCAGACGAAACGTACTCCCCCTTGTACGCATGTAATGCATGGAGTAGTCCGACAAGAAATGTGCTGCTGGATCCCATTCCAGTGCCAAGTGAAGGTATGTCAGAAATGCTTACAATCTCAATGCCGCCGTCAATATCCAGAAATTTAAGGGCTTCCCTTATTGATGGATGCTTGATTTTTTCCACTGTATCAACAATCTCGGTAGTTGAATAACTTACCCTAATCTGATTGTCAAACTTTTTGTTGACTGTGATGTAGATATATTTGTTGATCGAAGCAGATAAAACTGCTCCCGGACTGTCCCTTGAATAAAACTCTCTGATGTCGGTACCACCACCGACAAATGTTATCCTAAGTGGAGTCCTGGAGATGATCATCCGCTGTTTCAAATAATCACCTGTAGAACTGATCCAGTTTCCTCAGTCCTTCATCTAGCCCTACCTTGGGTCTGAAACCAAGGACCTTTTCTGCCTTGCTGGTATCGGCTAGGGTTTCCATCACGTAATTTTTGACCGGCATTTCGATGTATTTGGGCTTGATTGAGGTTCCAAGCATCCTGTTGATCTTCAAGACCAGTTCATTCAGATCGTAATTTTTCCCTGATCCTACGTTGAATACCTGATAGCCATCTGCTTTTGTGGCCCTAACGAGAGCTTCGGCCACATCCTCTGCATAAATGAAATCCCTCCTCTGCCTTCCATCACCGTATATTACGGGTTGTTCTGATTTCTTTATATTCCAGAGAAATTGCGTGGCAAGATTTGCATACCCCTTTTTGGCGTTTTCGTATTTTCCATAGACTGAGAAGAAGCGCATTGCAGATGTCTCCACGCCATGAAGTTTGAAGTACAGTTCCGCCATTCTCTCTGCTGCTATCCTGGCTTCGGTATAATAGTCTGTTACGCCAGGTATTACATCTTCCTTGTGAGGCGGTTTTATCCCATTGTAAATAGAGGAGGTCGAAGCAAACACAACTTTAGAATTGTTCTTTTTGGCAAATTCCAGTACTGAAGTTATTCCAGAAATGACTTCGGAAACAAGGAATGGATTGTCACGATACATTGGAGAGGCTGAGTATATTCCGAGATGGAAAACCTGATCCGCCTTCAGGTTTAGCCTTCCTATATTCTTTGCATCCTCCCTAATAAATGTGATCGCCTTTTCAGAGATCAGATCATTCAGATTTGTTTCTGATCCAGTGTGAAGGTTATCGATTACGGTGAGATCGTTACCTTTGTAAATACTTCTCACAAGATTTGTTCCTATGAAACCAGCTCCGCCTGTAACTATTATTTTCTTGCTTTCCATTTAAAACATTCCTGTTATCATTTGTATTTATTTAACATTATTTTCCGACAGCATATCCTCTGCGATCTTTGACCAGAGGTGGCCAACTGTGATGTGACATTCCTGAATAATAGAGGTCCTGTTGCTTTTTACTCTTATCAGGTAATCTGAAAACTCCGCCATTTTCCCCCCGGATGATCCGGTCAAACCAACGGTGTTGCAGCCTATATTCTTTGCAGCTTTCAACCCTTCTATAACATTTTTGGAGTTTCCACTTGTCGAAATTCCAATGATTATATCACCATGGTTTGCAAATGCTTCAACCTGTCTTGAAAATACCTGATCATAGCTGTAATCATTGGATATCGCAGTAAGCGACGATGTATTGACAGTTAGAGCCATGGCCGGAACCGCTCTTCTCTCCTTTTCAAAATGACCTACGAATTCAGCGGCTATATGTTGAGCATCAGCAGCACTGCCTCCATTGCCAAAAAGTATTATCTTACTTCCAGAATTGAAGGCACTGCCGATATTCGAACCTATTCTGTAAATCAGATCAAGATCCAGGTTTCTTCTAGCCTCAAGCCCCTCCTCAATATAATTATCCATGTCATTCCTGTTCATTAATGGCGATCATCATCTATGATTTTAAAGTTAAGTGTGAAAATTTTGGAATTTTCCCATTTCCAACAAAAAATATTAAGGGTCAAGGTAATCCAAACATGTGTCCGATGGAGAAATCAATCCAAGATTCCTGAAGGAAACATTATCCATGGCACATAGAATCAGGCAAATGCCGGTCCAATTTATGCTGCTTATATCGGGCATTGCTGTTTATTCGATCGTCTATTCCTGCCTGACTGTTCTCCGGTATCTTTCATTCAATGCGGGGGTCGCTGATCTTGGGTTGGCGGGAGAATATCTGTTTTATGTGTTCAGAGGAGGACTGGTGGCCTCGCCGTCAAATCCACATCCAATTTTCATGAACAAACTTATCTACATCCCTTTGTCCGTTGTCTATTATTTCTTTCCAAGCGAGCAGTTGCTACTTGTTTTTCAAACTGTATGGATTGCGCTCGCTGCAATTCCACTTTACCTTATTTCACTGAAAGTGATGAATAACAGGAACATGGCGCTGTTCTTTGGACTACTCTGGCTTCTTTATTATCCCATGGCAGGCGTAAACTGGTTTGATTTCCACTTCATGGCACTTTTTCCGACGTTCTTTCTCTCAGGGTATTACTTCTATCTTGTCAACAGAACAAGGTATTCCTTTGTATTCATGATTCTGGCTGCTGTAACCGATTATCTTGTGGTTCTTACCGTAATGTTTTTCGCTCTCTACCTTTATCTCAAGGATATAAGGTATGGAAAGAATCCGCTGAGAAACTACTTTGCCCATGCGATTTTAGTTGCTTCTGTTATTCTTTTTGTGACTATATACTTCTACTTTGGTCCAGGGTATACCAGCGGTGTGGCGCATGTGACTGCACTGAACATATCTTCCCCATCAATCACTACAAAATTGTATTATATCTTCTATATGATGCTACCACTTCTTTTCCTTCCTCTGCTGGGCCTTGACTTAATGTTCCTTGCCATTCCATTTCTTGCTTTTGTTTATCTTAATAATTTCACTCCTTATGTTCAAACCGAGTACTACCAGTACCCCGCGCTCATTTCACCAATACTCTTTATGGCAGCGATAA
>JAJYZU010000057.1 GCA_021799755.1 Thermoplasmata archaeon | reverse complement strand
ATGATCGCTGATCTCCTGTTCCTCATCCTCTGAAAGCTTGAGTATCCCCTTCAGAGCTGCGACATCATTTCTTCTCATCAAAAAGCCTCCTCAGAAGATCTATCAGAATATTTGAGTCCTCCATGTCAACCTCTATCCTCTTCTTCAGTTTTTCGTTGGAGATAACTGCCTCGTTAAGGTTTTTTAATTCCTTCAGTAGTCTTTCGTTTGCCGTGCGGTAATACCTGAGCTCCCGTTCAAGTTTGTCCATCAGATCAGATACGTCATCCGCATTCATAACGCCTTGAACCTCTTGAGGGAAACTTCGTATATTTCCCCGGATGATCCCAGCAGGTTCAATGCCTCATCCAGTGTGGACTGATCTATGCCCTTCTCCTTCATGGAGTTGAGAATGTTCTCGTAAAGGCAACCCTTCCCGTCCTTATCGTTGTTCTTTATGAAATCAAGGATCATGGATTTTTTCTCCTCCACTTCCTGGTCCCTTGATGACGATGTTAGGCTGTTCCTGATGTTCTCGATGAACTGCTGGTAATTGTAGCCCGGGTAGTGTCTCACAGCCCTCAGAGCACATTCAGACTCCTCTTCAGAGTACCCAAGTTTTGTGAGATTTGAAGCATCGGCACTCTCAAGTTTCGAGGCTTCCCTGATTGCAAGAACTTTTCTCTGGGCGATATAAACCGCCCTTGAATTCCAGTAATCCATGCTCCCGTCCTCAACCTTCAGTGCCAGCTCCGGGTTCACGTTGTAGAATATTCGCTGATCCTCAGTTTTGAATGTGTTCAGGCGCCCGACCACAAGGAGCCTTTCGCCCTTTTCAAACTGATCGGGCAGGACCCTCCTGTCTTCTGGAAAAGTGTCCTTGAATATTGACAGATAGAACGACCCCGTGAAGTCGTTAATGACGACTTTTGTTATATTTTCCTCATCGGATATTGAATTAACAGTGCCGACAAAAAGTATTCTCTTGACTCTGGTGCCAAGTGGCGTGATTATGAAGGGTTTTACCCTGGTATCGGAGCTGTTGTCCTCCTCGATTGTGGAATCCCTAAGTTCCCTGGACGTAATCCACTTTGAGGCTTCTCTCTTCCTCGTTTCCATTCTTATCTAGACCTCCTCAAGATATTTTCTGGAAAGATCCGCTATCTCATTCTGCCCCAGAGGTTTCATTTCAGATATTCTCAGGGTCATTCCGTTCTGGCTGTTTACTACCTCGCCCTTTGCAGTTATAAGTTTACCGAGGATTTCCTTCTTTACTTCCGTCATCCCCTGATCTTCCGAGGCAATCCTGTCCAGTTCAGATTCGTTCCATTCGCTCTTATATGAAATCAGGGCAGATTTCCCGCAGGTACCCTGTATGTATCCTGTCCCGTCTTCCATGGTAAAATAGAGAAAATAGTCCCTGTATACGGGGGCATCCGGATGATCCGGACACTTTCCGTTCTCTGCAGTTTTCCTGCACTCCTGGCATCTGTATACAGCACCACCCTTATCCCCCATGTTCACAATGAACCCGTTGATGAATATACCAGATATTGGGGATTTGAGCTCATGAATATCGTAATAAACAGGCCCCGGTGTCGGATCTATCTTTATTTTCTGGATCCCTGTTTTGTCGTTGACAGATATGCGCAACCTGTTGTTATATTCACTGACCTTTGCTCCTGTGAATCTGTAACCCGTGTTCTCCTCGAGCTTCACGTCGAAGGAGTTGATCCTGATGTTTCCGGTTTCATCCTCCAACAAACCGTAATAAAGAGTTCCAGACTTTTCCCTCCCCGTGTATGATCTTTCCTTGATGTCCCTCACTATTCCTTCAACGGCGATGTAGGGATCTCTCACAGAGACGTTCCTGATCTTGAGAAGTGGGTAGGTCCTCCTAACTTCCATTTCTTCACCCGGCCTGAGAATCACCTGGGTTCTTGCATCTATGTAAAGTCTCAGCCTATCGTTGTAGAGTTTCACGGAACAGTTTTTGAGTTCTAGAACGTCGTTTACCCTTACGGATGATGTCATTGTCCATGCTGTGAAAGGGATTGTGCCAGAAGTGTCGCCTATTATCCCGTAGTAATAAGTTGTCGGTCCCCTCTGTGTATTGGCTTCCTTCTGGTTTATTGATATAACTTTGACAATGAGATCAATATTTGAGGAATCTGGCTTCAGATCTGCGATCTTAAAAAGCATTTGTTCATGCCTCCCGGCTGGATAGAAATATTGTAGCAAAACCTTCTGTATCTATACAACATATTTTTTCAGTAACTGACATACCATTTCCTTAAACAAACTGTGGATATATTACTTTCCGGGATATTGCTATTTTCTAACCGCGGTGCCTTTTTCAAAACCGGTGTGCGGATGCTCCAGTTATTTTGGGCGTGTAAAAGTCTCAACCCTATGGTTGAAGTTCTCTGATATTAACCGTTTGGATATCTAACAACGGGGTAGCTTTACTAATTGATTATATTCACGATAGCCATTTCCTGTTGGCTCATTCACCAATGGTAAAATCCAGTGTAAGATTTGCGGGAACGATTCTGATTCTTTCGAGGATAGTGTACGCTGCAAACTGGTATAATCTTTCGCCCGCTATTACCCGTATCGAGGCAACATTTGGAATACCCCTGCCTGCCACCGTCTATATATTCACTTTTTTCCTCATTGGTGCTGGTATTTTCCAAGTCCCTGCAGGCATAATATCGTCTCGAATTGGTGCAAAGACCACTGCCTTTCTGGGTATTCTGGTGATGGGAATTTCGGATATCGTGGCCCCGTTTTCGCCCAACTACTATATGCTGCTGGCATTACGAGCTGCCAATGGAGTTGGTGCTGCGCTGTTCTTTTCCACCGCGATGGCTGTGCTGAGCCAGCTGTACCATGAAAAGGTCACGGAAATTGTTACCATATACAATGCGGCTTTCAACGTTGGAGGAGGAATAGGCATCATCGGGTTCGCATTCATTGTCTCGTCATATTCATGGCAGGCCGACGAACTTATCATGGGAATTATAACTATAGTCTTTGCAGTCCTGATACTCGTCGCAGTTCCGGAATCTGAAAAATACACATCCATGTCCGTGCCCGATATAACTACAAGAATACGGAACAGGAGCACATGGGCCATAGCGATCGCCTTTTCCGGATTCTGGGCTGCATCGTACCTTCTTCCTGAATATCTCAAGAATTATTCCATTTCAATAGGCTTCAGCCCGTTTGCATCAGCTGTACTGGGCGCAACAATACTTCTTATTGGCGTTCTGGGAATACAGTTTGTCAGGGCATTCAGACTTAGAAACCTGATCAGATCCGCTTCCTACATGACCATTTTAGTGGGTGCATTTATAGTGGCCATTCCCTATTTCAGTTACATAGGCACATGGTCGTTCACTGTGATCCTCGGAATACTCTTTGTAGTGGTTTCATCGCTTGAGTATTCTGCGGTGATTGCCCGAGAAAAGACTCTTAGGTATAGGGCACTCAGTCTTGGACTCTTCAATTCCATACAGATTTCCATAGGATCGCTAATCTCTGTCGTATTCTCATATACACTGATCTACGGATACAACCTTTCATTTGGCATACTGGGCATTCTGGTTCTTCTTCTCCTTCCAGTTGTTATTATGTCGGTGTCCAGGGTGCAGAGACAGACCTCCGGTTCGATATAGATACATGAACCGGGGCTCCTTGTTGCTGACAAACCCTATATTCCTAATTTTTCCAGTACTGTCTCAGGCGGTATGTATGATTTAATTTCTATCACATCCGCTGATATCTCCGGCCTGTTGAGGTTAAATCTGTTGAACCATACAGCCCTTAATCCAGAATTCATTGCTCCAACGACATCATATTCCCACGAATCACCAATCATTACAGATTCCTCCGGATTGGTTCCGATCCTGTCCATGGAAAGACCGAATATCCTCGGATCAGGTTTTGAGCACCCAACCTCGCCTGAACAGACCAGAATATCGACGTAATCTTCAATCCCGCATTTCTTCAGTTTCTTTTTTTGACCTTCCAGTGGATTGTTTGTTATAACGCCCACAGAAATGCCGCTCGCCTTTATTTCCTTTAAAAGGTTCCCTGCACCAGGTACCTGAGAGATGCTGGTATCATAATTTTCTGTATAAGTCCTCATGACATGTTCCATTTCTTGTTCATTCAACATAGTGCCGTAGTCCCTAAAGATCAGTCTGAGCCTCTCCCTCCTCATGTGCATGATTACAGAAGAATCACGGATCACCCCGGACGGAAGAAGTTCGTACCAGTACTTGGTCCACCGTGAATCCATGTCCTCTATAGATGCACCTGAAAGTTCGATGAATTTCCTTCTCAGCGCCCGAAATGCTGTGTGCCTGGAGTTAGTATAGTCAAACAACGTGTCATCAAGGTCGAAAAAAATTGCTTTTGTCCTGGGCATGTTTGTTTGCTGTATCGTTTGGAGAGATTTAAAATATGAGGAATTTATGGCTTTATGCCGTAAATTCGTGTCCGTTCATCGGGAGCATCACGTCATAACCATCCAGGTCATGCAGCAGTTCTTCCCTCTTTTCCCCGTGGCACAGTATAACCTTTTGGGGATCCACATTCTTTATGAACCTTATGAGATCATCGTGCCCTGCATGTGCAGAAAGATCAAAGAAATCGACCTTCATCTGGGGTTTCACACTGACGCCTGCAATTTTCATGGTGCCATTCTCGAGAAGTGACCTTCCGTTGGTGTTTTCAACCTGGTAACCGGTCAGAAATATTGCACTCTTTGTATCGTTCTGAAGCTTGTCTATGTATCCCAGTACCGGTCCTCCGTCCAGCATTCCTGAAGTGGTTATTACGATGTCACTTTCAAGTGCCCTTTCCCTCATTCTCCATCCCTTGATCTTCCTTGTTTTCTTGATGTTCTTGAGGAATTCACTGTTCGACCTCAGAAATCCGTTTGTGTGCATGTAGATGTCAGTTATGCTGTTTCCCATTCCATCAACACTGATGTCATAACCGGTATCGGCAAGTATCATTGCGAGTTCCTGCGTTCTTCCAACCGCAAAAGTAGGGAGTATTACCTTTCCGCCATCGTCCACTACTTCAGCTATTCTTGATTTCAATCTCGAGATTACCTGGCCTCTTTCCTCATGGTTCTTGCCCGCATAGGTGCTTTCGATCACCAGTATGTCAGCTTTTGTAGGTTTTGCGCCGTTCAGGAGCATTGTATCTCTCGTGTATATATCACCAGTGACCATGACGCTCTGGGAGTTCTCGAATTTCCACATTGTTGAACCCGGGATATGCCCTGCAGATTGCGGAGTGACCCTGAAGTCCCCCAGATCAAACTGTTCTCCATAAACCGCTTCATTGAAGTGGTCGTAGAGCATTGACACATCATCGGAGTTGAACATCTGTGGATAACCTTCCAGCCCTGCAATCTTCAGGGAATCCAGAAGGAGCGGCTTGATGCTGTTTGCTGTCAGTATCGTAGAGTAAAACTTCGCGTCAAGAGAATGGTAATACATTGGCAGACCACCGCAGTGGTCAAGGTGAGCGTGCGTAAGGAAAAGTCCGTCCACCTTTTCAGGCGGCATTGGATATTTCGGTGGCTTGTCTGGCACCACTCCATAATCTACCATTACCGAGCTGTTCTTTTCTTCTATTTTCACGGCGAGCCTTCCTACTTCTTCGGCTCCGCCCAAAAATTTTATTTTCATTTATTTACCTCATGCTTTAGCGTTTTCCAAGCGATACTTGCAGCTGCATTTCCTTTCTCTCGCAACGTCCGGAATGATTTCATAAAGCAGTTTCGAGACTTTCTCCTCGTTCTCCTTCATTATCTTCATCACCTCAGATGCTTCGACAGGCGTATCAGCCCAAACATCAAAATCAGTTATGGTTGCAATGGTTGAATAGCACATGGATTTCTCCAGCGCGAGGTTAATCTCCGGTACAAGGGTCATGCCGATGATATCGGCATAATTCCTGAACATCTTTGATTCTGCCCTGGTCGAAAACCTTGGGCCTTCAATACATACATAGGTTCCAGCCTGGTGGGCCCTGAAGCCAAGACTTTTTGCCTTGTTATAAGATATTTCATTGATCTCAGTACAGAAAGGATCTGCAGCAGAAATATGATAGACTTCTGGTCCGTCATAAAAAGTGAGATCTCTTCTCCTTGTGAAATCAATGAACTGATCCGGCATAACTATGTCTCCTGGCTTGTAAGACTCCTTCAGCGACCCTACTGCGTTAAGAGTAATCACTCTTTCAACACCCAAACTTTCAAGGGCCCAAATGTTAGCCCTGTAATTCACCATATGCGGAGGATACTGGTGTTTCTTTCCATGTCTTGGAATGAAAACAACCTCTTTCCCGTGGATGCTCCCCACCTGAGGATTCTCAGACGGTTTCCCGAAAGGTGTCTTTACCTCAACTGATTTACCATCCTGCAGCAGGTCATATAAACCACTGCCACCAATAATTCCTATCTTTGCCATTTTTTGTATCACTTTGGAAATTTCACGTTTAAAACTAATCCATAATTGATTGATGTTATTTAAAGAGATTGTATTTATTTCTTAAGTGCAGGTATCTTTGAATGAATCGATAACTGTGATTTATACGTGCCATGCAATCCCATATCATTTTTGAAAGGATGTTTATCCAATCTCTGGACCACTCTCAAAATATTATCTTGAAGCTAAGGAGAACTATAAATTTGATATTGATATTTCTAACGTAATGAAAGTAGTTATACAAATATCGGAAAAAGAAAAAATCCCTATGGGAAACATTGTGGGTACACACATTGCAATCCTCAAAGATGTCGAAACTATAGAGATTGTAATTCTTGAAGGAGCCATAGTAGCTGCAACCAATGAGGAAATGATAAAACCACTTCTT
>JAJYZU010000056.1 GCA_021799755.1 Thermoplasmata archaeon | reverse complement strand
TCGCCGGCATTTAACTTTTCGATCTGTTGCTGCTAACGTCCTCAGCACTCTGCTCATTGTACAAATGAAGCTTTTCTCTTTGAACCAGGATCAGAGTTTCATAAAATTAATATCCGAAAAGACACTGATTTTAAAACATATGAAAATAACGAATCGCGTAGACTTAATCGACGGGACAATGGCACATTCCTATGTCTTTGACAGTTCCTCCGGCATAGTACTTTTTGATACTGGAACAAGGGGAAGCGGGAAAAAGATTGTTGAATATTTCATGAACAGGAAAACGAAACCTGCTTATGTGATTCTGACACACTATCATATGGATCACATAGGCGGATTGCCAAGGATTAAGTCGGAGTTCGATCCCGTTGTTTTTATAAATGACGCCGACAGGAAAGTTGTCACCGGGGAAGCCACCATGCCACGTCCGCCCAACAGACTTGTTTCAATGATGCTGGGACTCGCCAGGGTCACACCTGTCGGGGATGTGAAGAGCCTTGGAGACATGAATCTGAAAGAGATTAAAATCCTTGAAACACCTGGTCATACCCCTGGAAGCACCTCCTTCATAATTGAAAGTGAGAAAGTTGTAGTGGTAGGTGATTCACTTGTGAATAGCAGGGGAAAAGCCACTGTGAGCAAGGCATTCTCCCTGGACATTGATTTGGCAAGAAAATCTATTGAAAAGCTAAAGAATATGAAGGGTTACAAGGCGCTTCCCGGTCATGGGGACCCACTGGATCTCTAGTTGTATCCTGAGTTCACATCCTCAATAAATAATTAAATAAGTATGCGTATTGCTATACAATGTCCTTTACGGGTTCTAAGAAGAGGTTCATTGTTTCCATTGTTTCTCTGGTTATTGTCCTTGTGATGATCAGCGTTTCTTTTGCCGGCATTCCCTCTCTTTACAAATTGCTGAATCCTTCTAGCGGTGCAATGGCGCCTGGGACATCCCCTTATTCTCCTGGTGTTACGGAAACAACTGTGACAATAAACGGAGAGATATCATCTATAACCGTGAACAGCCAGGCGGATGGTTTCATTGGCATAGCGTCAAGCAATACCAGGGGAGTGTACTATGAACAGGGATACCTCGAAGCCCAGTACAGGCTTGAAGAGATGACGATACTTGAACTCACTTCACAGGGCAACCTGTCAAGCGTTGTTGGACCATCTGCATTATCGATGGATATTTTCTACAGGGAACTGATGGATAATCAGATTGCACAGGAAGAACTCAATAACCTTTCAAAAACGGGCTCAACCTATCTCGATCTGCAGTACTTTGTTGATGGTATCAATGCCTATATATCCAATCTCAACCCATCACAGTACCCCATCCTTTTCAAACTTCTAGGCTTTTCACCACAGTCGTGGACTGTAAAGGACATACTTGAAGTTCAGCAGCTGTTTCTATGGGAGAACAGTGCCGGCGGCCTGGATCCCATATATTTCAACTACGCTCTTGAGAAGATGCCTGAAAATGTGATAAAGGCGTTCTACCCTGCATATCCGGCCGGCATACAGAATCCAATAGTGCCATATTCAGTGAATCCCTCTGTGTACAATGAGCAGGGAGATATTTCAAACCTCAGCCTTTACACTCCATCATGGAACAACACCAGTTCTCCTTCCATTCTGACTGAATCGTCTTCTATAAATGTCGACGGTCTTTCCCTATCGCAATTGCTAACAAGCATGAGGTACCCGTACCAGGACTTCGGCAGCAACGACTGGGCAGTTAACGGTCCGCTTACCAGCAACCAGTCTGCCCTGGTTGCGAACGATCCTCATCTGACCACCAGCGTCCCTTCCATATGGATGGGTTTTCAGCTTGTGTCTCCGGGTCAGAATGTCGTTGGGGTCGTCTTTCCGGGTTTTCCGGGAGTCATTCTTGGACATAATGCAAGGGTAGGATGGGGAGCAACGAACGGCCAGGTTCAGGAAACTTATTTTTATGCGGAGAAAACCAGTCCGACAAATCCCTACCTTTATTATTCCAATGGATCATGGATGCACTTCGCTGTTTATAACGAGACCATAAAAGTTGCAGGTTCTTCCAGCGTTCGTCTGTCGGTGATGAGGGCAGATAATGGGGTTGTCGTGGAAAACGGAAATTCGCCCATAGCTATGGACTGGACCGGGCTTTCGCCTTCGTATGAACTCACTTTCTTCCTTCACATCGATAGAACAAACAGCGTACTGCAGTTCCAGCAAAACGCATCCGAATATTTCAGGGTGGCAATACAGAACTGGGCTGTTGCAGACATATCCGGGAACATTGGTATTTTCCCCTATGGTGAATATCCGATTGTTGAAAGGGGAAATCCACGGGGAATCCTGCCCGGGACCGGGGAATACAACTGGGCTGGGTTCATTCCTATCAGCCAGGAGCCGTATCTTTACAATCCAGCGAGAGGATTTGTCTTCTCTGCAAATCAGATCACCGTTTCAAGCAACTATCCATATTACATCGGGTGGGACTACGAATCTGGATACAGGGCAGACGAGATACATTTGCTCCTCAATTCCACCAGATCATTTAATACGGCAAAAATGGAATCCGTGCAACTGACCATTCATGATTATACCACGAATATTTTCCTGCCAGAGCTTCTCGATGCCATGACTCAGAGCCATTACGGTAACTCCACAGTATACCAGGATCTCTCAAAATGGAATGGCAATATGGACATCAATTCCACAGCCGCTACCATCTACTATTACTGGATACAGAATTATGTCTCTGGTGTGTTCACCCCCTATATGAAGTATTATAACATCACGACGGCCGATGGGCTTGGAAATGTTTCATTCTTCCTTGGATCTGATGATTACTATCATGGCCCCCTCATAGAAGACCTTGTCAACTGGACCTTGAACCATCCAGAAATACAATGGTTCTCAAATCCCATTACAGGGGCGCATGGAACCTCAAGTACTGCCATGATGGCAGCTCTCAACCAGACCATTTCAAATCTGAATTCCAGATATGGCCAGATATCTTCCACTTGGGAGTGGGGTAACATTCATAAACGCTACCTTTCAAGCCTCTTCGGAATCAATTCGTTCAACACGCCTGAAATCCCAGCTGCCGGTGATGGAAACACAATAAATGCAGCGTATGGAACTTTATCGGACTTTGGCCCCTCATGGAGAATGGTTGCCAACATGTCGCACGCATACACAGGTGTGGGGATTTATCCCGGAGGTATATCCGAGAATCCACTGAGCACATATTATGACAATAATTTTGAACCGTGGAATGATGGGATTTACTACAGGCTTATTCCTGTGACCGCACCAGCACAGTTCCTTTACATGTATCCTGGAGGTGCGAATCCTTGAACAGATCCGGATTTTTCCTCTTCGCATACCTGCCAGAACTCATTCTTTCCATGATATTTGCGTTATCAGGTGTATGGTACCTTATCTTCATCCCTGCACTAATGATAGGAGTGATCTTTGCCGGAAGAGAACTGAAAGCCTCACTGGCAGGATTGTTTGCCGCTATCGGCATTCTTCTGTCTATTGTGATTTATCAGCCATCATACAGGATATCTGAAGCGTCGTTACTGGCTGGTGTCATGGGCATCCCTCTTGGACCGGTTATTGTTCTGTTGATTCTGTTCATCCTGTCTTTCCTCCTCGCTTTCCTCGGCACTGCGATCGGCAGCACTTCCAGAAACTGGAAATCTTAGGAGGGATGAAGATGAGCATTTTAAAGAAAGTTATGAAACAAATATTCCAGACGGAAAAGTCGGAAGATCGCCACATTTTTGATCTCTGGAATGAGGTATCCGCATTTGCTGTAATGGGCTTACCTGTTTCGATCTCAAAAAATACTGTTGAAAGGAATGAAGCCGGGTCACCACAGAGGAGCGGACTTTTCAGACGCTCCATCGGCTCACCAAAAGGGCAGATCAAAGACTGGAGGTCTGCTGTTCCAGACAGCTATAGAGGAGTACATGCTGTAGAGTTCAGTGACAGGTATGAAGTGCATGTGGACAGATTTGATCCTTCAGTCAAACCTTTAGAGCATCTCATATTCGACAATGGAAAGCAGCTTGCAACCATGTTATCTGTATACGCAATCGCAAGGTTTCTGGACAGACCCAGACCTTAACTTCCTGGAAACCGGGAAGTGTAAGATTAATTATTATGCAAGTATTGCAAGATTTGACTTGTACGGAAATCAATTTGACTATGATGCAGTGGTGATAGGTGCTGGCACCGCCGGACTTTCGGCCGGAATAGCCCTTCAGAAAGCTGGGAAGCGCTATATCATAATAGACAAGAAAGCTGAGATAGGGATTCCTGTCAGATCCACTGGTGCCGTATCAAAGGAATGGGTTGAACGCATAGGGATGCCTGTTGATGACGGCATAATAACAACAAAGATCAGGGCGATGAGTTTCAGGACGGACAGGGGAAAATCCATATCGATGGATTTTAAGAAGACTGTCGGATATGTATATGATTTCACCAGGTATGAGAAGTTTCTCGCGGAGAGCATGGCAGGGAAGCTCAACATAAGACTTGAAACCAGGGTCACGTCGGTTGAAGGCAATACTGTAAATACAGACAGGGGAATATTTTCAGGAAGGTATGTGATATTTGCTGCAGGGCCGCAGTCTGCATTTGGCACGAAACTTGACAGAAACAATATCCTGGTTGCGTATGAGGAAACAAGGGAATTGCCCCCGAGAAATGATTACCAGATGATCCTGTGGTTCACTGATCTTGCTCCTGGGGGCTATGTGTGGGATTTTGCCAACACCGAAAATACCCGAAAAGTGGGGGTGTGCTTTTATCCGCTCAACGGAAAACAGCCCAAGCAGGTTCTTGATGAGTTTACAAAAAAATTTCCTGAGATAGAAGGAAAACCTGTGCATTCCATGGCACACCAGATTCCTCTTGCCAGACCTTCTGAAATCGTGGTCAAGGAGAATTATCTATATGCCGGCGATATGGTAAACTCTGTGCTGAATACCACAGCCGGAGGACTACAGGGAGCATTCTGGACCGGTAAATCAGCCGGGGAGGCTGTGGCGGCAGATAATCCTCAATTGTACCAGAACACCTGGGATACCGAGATTAGACCGTGGTTAATGAGACATCATGAATTGCACAGAAAACTGCACAAGAACGGGGCAAGATCAATCGGCAGATACATTTCCATAGCCAGGATCATGCCCATGAATATGAAGAAGAAGGTATTTGGTGGTCTTTAAGCCCAAAAAAAGCAAAGATAATACACTGCCTTAATGAAAACTTACTTACGAGGGTTATATTATTATATTTAATGGTTATGGTGTAGTGTGACATCTAAGGCGTACATAATCACAGTGGTGATTGTGGTTATACTCGTAGCGGCAGGCACCGCTGGATATTATGCCTATTCTTCAGGGCTGTTGGGGCACAAAAACTCCACGTCTGGCAATGCAGCTTATTATCGTTCACTTGCCCTTGCATCTCCTAGCCAGGTCAACTCATCCCTTGGAGGAGGTTGGAATCAGGTTGCCAATATGACGTTTGCAACTTCTGACATGGCTGAATTCTTCCAGGAGTATCAGTCGTCTTCTGGAACTGGAGGTATTATTCCTTTGACAGCCGGTTCTCCAACAAACAATGCCATGATGAAAAGCACCATAGGGAACATGGAATCTTTCCAGGTCGCAGACTTCTATTCTCAGAATCAGGGGGTTATGGTTATGGGATATGCTCATTTTCTATCCAACACCTCGGCATCGTTTATCTATGAATTTATTAGTGTTTATGCTGCTGTAAATACAACAACCCATTCCGGTGCCTTGCAGAAGAATCCATTTTTTTACATCACAAATAACACGAATCTCTACCTGAATGGACCAATGATATACAAGAATCTCCTGATCTCTAAGTACGGAGGTGAGATAATAGCAATCCTGACAGTCACAAACAGTTCTATTTCAATATCCAGTGTCGAAAACCTGCTTTCAGATGAATACTCCATACTACACACCTATGGCCCTGTATCTTCAAGCGTTGTCAATGTTATATCCCAGTCGCAGCTCGATGCAGCCCTTGGCATCAGGACAGATAATTCCACCAATATCTCTGTTTATGTCAATACAGCTTTTATATCGGCCCAGGACAGGCTCTACCTTTCTATGGAAAATGGTACCTATCCCCAGGTAGGCTCAACTTTTAACTTTAACCAGAATTTGAGCACTGTTCTTTACGCAGAGGAAAACTTCACATCCCTTCAACTTGCTGTTTATAACAATAAAAGTGTTGAAACGGCAGGCATTGCGCTTGCCACTTTCCAGAATTCACAGATTGTTGCTGAAATTTATGATAACCTTTCAGAAAGCGTCAGTAGTTTGTCTTCTGGTACCGGTAACGTGAACCTTACGAATGGAACCTTTTCGACCGGTGGAAGGTATTTCATTATAAGCAGTTCAACTTTCGTCAATGGTACGAGTCAGGATGTGTTAGTTGCCCTTGCGTACCATGGAGATTTTCTCTTTGTGGCAGGCTATGTCGGACTTATACCGGTATCTTCTGCTCATATGAAAGCTGTTCTGAATGCTGAATTATTCTTGCTTTAATATTGTTGTCCCTATGACAGCGTGATTTGATAATCGTTTATTTGCTTTGCATTGAGGCATAACTGACTAGCAATCACCAAAGGTATATTGAATTTATTACATGAATTAGGAGTTAGGATTTAAATAATAGCTGCTTATCATTAATTCGATGTTAGGTCTAACTTCGCCTAAGAAAAAGATAGCCGTAGCGTCCGTTCTTTTTGTGGCACTGCTTATGTTGCTTGTTGCTTTTGTTCCACAGCAGAATAGTTCACAGTCTACCGGAGTAAACGTTCCTCAGGTCCCTCCAAGAACCTATAACGTTA
>JAJYZU010000055.1 GCA_021799755.1 Thermoplasmata archaeon | reverse complement strand
CAGCAAGAAAGCGGTTCCAGGAGATCATAACCAGCAGGCCTGGCAAGGACATCCTGGTCAGCAGATACATAGAGAATTCGCAGGAGATCGATGTCGATTTCATCAGCTCCCCGGAAAAGCAGATCATAGTGGGCATAATGGTTCATATAGAGGAAGCTGGAACACATTCGGGCGACGCAACAATGGTGCTGTCCGGCGATCATCTGAGAAGTGGGGTTATGCAGCAGATCAGAAGCGTTGTTGAAAGGTTATCGAAAGTATTCGATCTCTCCGGATTCTCAAATCTCCAGATTGCGGTGAAGAACGACGAGATCTTTGTCATTGAACTGAACTCGAGAGCCAGCAGGACAATTCCCTTCATAAGCAAGGCAACCGGCAGGGAGTGGGTGGAAACTGCCGTCAGGATCATGTTCGGGCAGCCTGTGGACACCGACGAGAAAGAGGTGAAGGCGTACTTCATCAAGGTGCCGGTTTTCCCATTCAAGAAATTTCCTGAGGAGGAGCCTCTGCTTGGACCGGAGATGAAATCAACAGGAGAGATAATGATGGCCGGAAAGACATATGAGGAGGCAATAACCAAGGTTGCCGGCTACATGGGAATCAGAAACATCAGGTCAGCGATAATGACGCTCAAGGACGAGGACAAGGAGATCGGTTCTGAAATAGCCAGGTATTTGTCAGCCAATGGGGCGGCAATATATGCGACTCCCGGCACATCGGCCTATCTGGGCAGGAAAGGTATCGCCAACAGGACGGTTTACAGGATGGAGGACGAGAGGGAACCACGGATTGACAGCCTGATCATAAACAGGATACCGCAGATCGTGATCAATACGCCGACAATGAATTCAACCGATCAGAAGAACGGCAATGAGATGAGGAAACTGTGCATAAAATTCGGGATACCTCTCATAACCAATGCAAGGCTTGCCTACGAGCTGGTGATGCACGGTTCTGGCTCCAGTACCATCTCATACAGGGAAATCAGGGAATACGCTTCCATATGATTCCACAAATCGCAGTATATGTTATTTCTGTTTCCCACATCCATCAGAAGGATCACATCCATTTCCATGCAGGCTTGATTTTTATTTTCTTGCCTCCGATGACAATCTCATCTTCCTGGTCATAAGTCAATATCAACCCTTCGTTTAGGCTAAATTTATCCATTGCTTCGAGAAGTCCTTCAAGTTCTCGTCGTTTGTTGTCTTCGTTCAATTCGTAAGTAACCTGTATTGCCTCCTTAATTACTCCATCTGCTTTCACGAGGAAATCACACTCCCCTTTCTCTCTGAAGTAATAAATCTCTCTGTATGTTCTGCGAAGTATCAAAAAAACCAAATTTTCTAACATTCTACCCTTATCAGACGAAAATGAAGCAGAGTTAGCAATTGACATAGCGTTATCTATTGAATATACTTTTTTTGCATTGACCAGCTGCTTCCTCAAGGAATAGTCGAATTTTGGTACTGTGAAGAGAAGATAGCTGTCCTCGAGATAAGAAACAAATGAAATCGGCGTGTTCACCGAGCCAAAATCAAACATCTTCCTGAGGCCATTATATGAAAATTCCTTACCAACGTTGGTCAGTAAGTATATTGCCATTTCCTGAAGAGTCCTTGTTTCCCGTAGATTGTACCTGGAGATTATATCCCTGTGCAGAATGTCCAAAAGCAACTCCCTCAGGATTTCCGGTTTTTCGTACTTAAGGTATTCCGGAAACCCACCACTGGTGAGGTATCGCCCAAAGGATTTAGAAGAAGGAGTTTGTCCCATAAATCTCAGTGCCTCATGGAATGAGAACGGAAACATTTCAACATTTATGTGCCTCCCCGTTAATCTGGTTCCGAGTTCTCTGCTCAGAAGCGAAGCGTTTGACCCGGTGATGAATACTCTCTTATTCCTGTCTAACCTGGACCTAACAAAAATTTCCCAGCCGTTGACGTTTTGAATTTCATCCAGAAGATAGAATTCAGAAGATCCAAATTCTTCGTGAAACACCTGGTCAAGTTTTTCAAAATCACTGGATTCAAAGGCAATAAGTCTTGTATCTTCGAAATTGAGATAATAAAAATCCGGCAGCTTTCTGAGAAGTTGATGTAACAATGTGCTCTTACCTGATCTCCTTATTCCCGAGATTATAACCGCAAAAGGCAACTCCATTGGTATTCTTCCCAGATCATCACGCTCTGTACCATATTCATAAGACTCAAGTTCAGATCTCTGACCTTTGACTATATTCCTTAGAGTTTCCTTCAATATCACAAAATAGTATATTGGGACAATGCATAAATCTTTGTATCAGTGGTGAACACTATTGTTCATTACTGAAAGTAACAACGTTTTCAGCACTGAAGATTTATAGTTTGTTTCCTAAGTTTTTAGGTCTTTTTGATCACTGTATCCATGATTTCCTTCTATACTGCCGACAGAACAACCATTGATTGCCATTTGAATAGAATCTTCTGATCCACCAGACATACCCTTTAACCAGTTCCCATTGTGTCTATGGGTCGGATACTTCCTTCTTCTCCAGTATGCAAGAAAGATAATTGAGTATGGAATATGTGAGATGGCATATCTTCACATGACACCCAATATATGGACTTCAGCCATACCCTCTCAGGCCTCAGGTCAGGAATGCCCCTCATCTGCTTGAATGCCCTCTCCGCAGAATCCTCGTCGTAGTATTTTCTCACGACATCCTCAACGCCGAGATCTGTGTTGTGGAATATCCAAGATTTTCGCTACATCTTCATATGAGGGATGCTCCTAATAGTGATCCGAAACCTTTTGTTCATAATAAAGCCTTTTCTTTATTTCCCCGGTTATTTTGTGTGGCTTTGCCATATTAACCTGATAAACGCTTATCCATCTGAAAGATCAATTAATCTTTGAACAGAAATAACTTCGACTTCCTTTTCCATACATCTAAATAGATTCCTGCCTTAATAACATTTTATCTGGGCGCCAATACAATAAACATCATAATATCCAGTATCTGCGATAAGAAATCATAAAAGTCACTTCTGAAATGTTAACCACTGTTTGTGACAATGGGGCTAATGCAAATTATTTATAATACGTAAATTATATAGAACCGTTCATGGCAAAGAATAACAGGTATCTGAGCACGCTTTTTGCTGCCATCATTGCAGGCATCATACTGAATGTGTTCTTCAGCGTTGTATCTCTTTATCTGTTCATACTGGCAGGAATTCTCACGGGGATAATAGCCAGGGGCATATTCAGGGGTATAATAGCCAGCGTTGCCGCCGGTCTCATAACATCCGCAATAGTGATAATACTGGCTGCCGCAAAGGCAACCAACGGCCTCGTCACACTTGCATCGCATCTTGCGTTCTCCACAGTTCTTTATTCAGTGACATTCGAGACCATAAATCTCATCGGCTTGCCCATTGAGAAACTTGTTATCCTCCTGATTTCGTATTCGGTACTGATAGGCGGACTCGGCGGTTTCATAGGCGGCGCAATCAGATCAGGGGACTGAAATCCTATCTTTTCAGATATAAGGATCGCCTCACTCAATGCGAGAGGATATTGCATGGACTGAAAAATCCGAACCGAGCTTGAATCTATTCTCTCCATATCATCAATGGTGAAGCTGTCTGAAAACATTCTTATTAAGGAGACTGCTATGTTATGATCGATGAAATTATCCTTCAGGATTGTGGCCGCATCCTACAGGACAAATGATGTGGCCATTGAACTCTTTGGCAGGACAGCGGACGGAAAGTCTGTAACTGCACTGTTCTTCGGATTCAAGCCTTACTTCTATGTCATTGGCCCTTCACCCGATCTCCAGAGGAATCTCAAGGCTCAGGGCGAGCTTGAGGGTGTTGAGAACACCCAGCTCTGGTATGAGGGAAAGAATTATGATGCGCTGAAGGTGATAGTCAAATCTCCATGGAAGGTGCCGGAGATGCGAAAAGATGCCGGGCAGGTGACTCTTGCCGCTGACATACCGTTCCATCACAGGTTCATATATGACAATGATCTGGGTTCATGCGTTGAGGTTGACGGAGAGGAGATGCCGGAGGAGAAGGGAAGATTCACCACTGATTATGTCATCAAAATTCAATCCATAAGGAATGTCGAGGCCTTCAACCCAACACTCAAGATACTCAGCTTTGACATCGAGAACTCTATACAGACAAAGGAAATATTTGTGATAGGCTGGGCAATCCAGGACAGCGGGGGCGTAAGGAAAGGATCATTCAGCGGCAACGAGAAGGATCTGCTGAGGGATTTCGTCGAATTCATCAGGAAAGAGGATCCTGATCTCATCACGGGATACAACATCGACGGTTATGACATGCCAATGGTCCAGGAAAGGCTCAGGCAGCATGGTCTTTCTTTCAGCATCGGCAGGGATAAGCTTGAGCCAAAGAGGATCGTGAACCAGTACTGGAGACTTCATGGAAGGCTCATAAGCGACACATGGTGGAATGTCAAGAAGATTCTGCATCCGAAGAACGAAACACTGAATGCGGTCTCCAAGGAAATGCTTGGAGAGGGAAAGGACAACATCAACCGGTTGAAGATCGAGGAGGAGTGGAACAACAGGAGGCAGGAGGTCATTGACTACTGCATCAAGGACTCATATCTCACACTGGAGATATTCAACAGGCTTCGCGTCGTTGATCGCAACATGTTCATGGCAACCGTCGCAAAACTTCCCCTTGAGGACGTTACCAACGGCGGAACGAGCAATTATGTCGACTCGATTCTGATCAGAAGGGCGGACAGGGAGAAGATCGCAGTTCCCATGACGCTCTATTCAAGAAAGGACAAGCCCATCGAGGGCGGATATGTTGAATCAATGGGCGCAGGCCTGTACAACAATGTTGTTGTGCTGGATTTCAAGAGCATGTATCCCTCAATGATCATGAAATACAACATCTGCTTCACGACCCTCAGTCCGGAAGGTACCATCGTTGCACCGAACGGTATCAAATTCCTCGACAAATCTGTCAGGAGCGGGCTGATTCCCAGAATCCTGAAGGACCTGATGGACGAACGGGACAGGGTCAAGAGGATAATGAAGCAGGCAGCTCCATCTGACAGGGCTTACTATGATGGAATACAGGGGGCAATCAAGATACTGATGAACACATTCTACGGTGTTCTTGCCTCTTCGTTTTACAGGTTCACCAACCCGGAGATAGGTGCCGCTGTCACTGCATTTGCCAGAAAGACCATAACAGGACTGATTGAAAAGCTCAGGAAAGAGGGACACAAGGTCATATATGGCGATACGGACAGCATATTCATTGAGTCCGGCCTGACAGATCTGGAGGAGGTCATAAAGTTCGGTAAGAGCCTGAGCGATCGTCTGTCCTCGGATGAGGGAATAATACTTGAGTTCGAGAAGGTCATGAACCCGTTCTTCAGCCATGGCGCCAAGAAGAGGTATGCCGGCAGGATTGTTTATCCAAGGGATCAGGCCGGCGAGACCCTCGTGAGGGGATATGAGATGCGCAGGACAGATTCCTTCGATCTGCAGAGCGAATCCCTCTCCACCGTCTTCAGATATATACTGGACGAGGACATTGAAGGCGCAAAGAAATACGCCACCGAAACCATAGATAAGGTAAGAAAAGGCGATCCCAGCATAGACATCTCGAAGCTTGTCATTTCAAGATCAGTGAAGAATTTCGGCGAGTACAAGGCAGAGGATTCCCTTGCCAACGTGAGGATTGCAAAGAAGCTTATGACGCAGGGCGAGACGTTCATACCCGGAATGAAGGTTTCGTGGATCGTGACCGACAGCAGTAAATCGCCTCAGGAGGTCGAGCCGTACATTGAGGGCTCTCAATTCAACTACAAGCCCGACTGGGAGTACTACTCCAAGAGGGTTGAGGAAACTCTCAACAGGGTTCTGGAAAGCGTGGGAAGCGAGATCAGGATCGCAGGCGAGAAGGCTGAGGTCAGAAACAAGGGCAGGATAACCACGCTGGACAGCTTCTGATCCTAGTAGTATTCTGCAGGATCTATAACGTTCGCAGGAGCACCGTCCAGAAATTTCCTGACATTCCTGCAGGCATTTATTATGGATTCGTCGAAGTCACCGGGGACCTCATCACCAACATGGGGAGTGAGAATGCAGTTTGGCGGAATCTCATCTGTTATTCTGGTTTCCCCCCACCACACATCCGCAAGATAATATCTCTCCGGGAACCTCTTGAGATAGAAGAGCATGTCCTCCTTGTTCACTATGTCCGCCCTGGCGATGTTGACAATCATCTCCCCGTTGAACATCGCAAGCGCATCCTTGTTGATGATTCCCCTTGTCTTGTTTGTCAATGGTAATGCGATGACAATGATATCCGACAGGGTGATCAGCCTTGCTATGGATACAGCAAATGTATCAACATTGGGGTCCTCGGTCTGCGTTCTTGTATAAGCGATAACCTCCATCCCGAAGGATTTCGCAAATACCGCAACCTGCCTGCCTATCTCCCCATATCCTATTATGCCGATCTTCTTTCCTCTTACAGATTTGACCGGCTCCTTCTTGAATATCTTATGGTGCGTCTTGTTATTGAGATCAATGAGTTTTTTTGTTGCAGAAAGAATGAGGGCAAAGGCATGTTCCGCAGTCGAGAATGCAAACGCACCCGGATTGTTGCACACCGTCACGCTGGGAGGTATCGCCTTCAATCCGAGATTATCCAAACTTGCATGTATTCCCTGTATGAGTTTTGTCTTCTCGGTGATTTTATATTTGTTGGCGACAATCTGTATCTCGGATCCGGATTCCCTGTCGATTACAGGGTTGAGGCCGGTAATCTCCTGACACTTCTTAAGAACCTCAGGTGAAACGGTGAAGGTAAAAGCAAGATCCATGTTGACCCTTTATGATTTGCATGTTAATTTTA
>JAJYZU010000054.1 GCA_021799755.1 Thermoplasmata archaeon | reverse complement strand
CACAGGGGCAAGGGAAAACTTTCAACCATATTTGGATGGATTTCTCTTTTTGAAGGGGATTACGTTTACATACCTAAGGGGACGACCTTTTTCCTCGATACATCAGAGGATGCTGAAATATTATTCATGGAATCATTTGATCGTATAGATCTGCCCGGCAGGTATCTTAACCGCTATGGTCAGCTGCGTGAAGGGACCCCGTATTATACAAGAGATTTCAGGTTGCCAATACTTTATGAAATTACGCCAGCAAATAGATACAAAAAGGTCTACGTTGATTATGACACCTATTACATGGTTGAAGATAGGGATACCCTAATATTCGACGTTGCCGGCTGGGATGGCTATCTTTACCCTTATGCAATCAATATTGAAAGGATGGCTCCGATCGTCGGAAAACTTCATCAACCCCCACCTGTCCATGAGAATTTTTCTGGAAAGAGTTTCATGGTCGGCACATTTCTGCCAAGGCCATTCGACTTTCATCCCAGATCTATTCCCATATCCTATTACCATAACAACATCGATACAGATGAATTTCTCTTCTATTCTTCAGGCAATTTCATGAGCAGGAAAGGGATCGAGCCCGGATCCATAACACTTCATGTCAGGGGGATCATTCATGGTCCGCAACCCGGTGCAGTTGAGGCTAGTATCGGTGCAAAGTCGACCGATGAAAAGGCGGTTATGATAGAAGCGTATGAGCCTCTCCAATTGACAAAAACAGCCTTGAAAATAGAAGATAAGGATTACATGAAATCCTGGTCTAAGTAATGATAATCAGGATATTTTCATTTCCTTCAATCCGCTTCTGGCGTTCAGCTCCCTGTTTATGTGCACCGAATCCATTTTCAGGATCTGGATTTCCAGAAGTGGATTGATGGTAGCATCAAACAGGTGTCCGCCGGTTACGTTGTGATCCCTCAGAGCAAGTGATGCATGAACGTGGAACACCGGCTCTGTCTCAGATATGCTGCCATGCAGCGAAACAACCTCGCCTGGCGTTTCTATTATCTTATGCTCGTATTCCTTTCCATTAAAATAGCCAAGATCTGATCTGCTAAACATTCCTATGCCCCACACTATCATCCCGCTCCTGACTGAATACTTCCTGATTATCTCTCTGAGATCATCAAAGATATTTTCACCGGATTCCAATTTTGCCAGTATTATGCTTCCTTCAATGTTAGATTGCATCTGTCAAGTAATGCACATTGTAATAAAAATATCTTCATATCCTCGGATGGAACAGACATCGAATGGGATGGCCGGTACTGCTTATCAATTATTCTTCTGTCATGACTGATGTGAGTATCCTGTAAGTTAATCCCCAAACTCTTCCACCATAATAATCCAGACTGGGGAAACCGTTTTCCATCGTAGACTCTGTGAAATCTGATATGTTAACCCAGTGAACATCCGAAACTTCATCACCGGGTTTAGCCGAAGGCCTGGTTCCCACAACACAGTAAAACACGCCAACCAACTTATTTCCATGCATTGTTGGATACGTTCCAATATAGCCCCCCGCATGGAGATTTACGTTAACTTCCTCCTTGGTTTCTCTCTCAGCTGTCGACTTAAGGTCCTCGCCTGACTTCCTGAAACCACCTGGAAGGGCAATCTGCCCGGACCAAGGATCTCCTTCCCTAATATTCCTGACTATTAGAAGTACAGACTTTAGATCTGTTATAAGCATCACGCCCGCATCCTGATGCAGATCAATGAATTCACGTTCTTTGATCAGTATCCTTCTTTCAGAAGAGGTCAATATTCTTCATTATTGATAGCACCAATACTAATTTTTTCACCATGATTCATAGTGCATGAAATTGTCTTTCTCTATTCACCTGGAAAATTTTTCCCAAGTCTACTAAGAAAAGCATTTTATACATTAGTATGATGCTAATAAGATTTAATGGCAGCAAATGCGAGCAACGAACCTGCAGATCTTGTACCGCCAACAGATCGGAGCAGGCTTAGAAAGGGAGAGGTAGGAGTCTGGGGCGCTATTGCGGAAGAGATAGCTGCCATGGCACCTGCATGTGATACTGTGGCTTTCATTACATCGGCGGCGGCATTCGCATTTTTTCTCACTCCGCTGGCTTTCCTGATTGCAACATTAACAATGTTTCTCGAAGTGAATACGCTTTACCACCTATCAAAGAGGCACGCCAGTGCTGGTGGCTACTATGGTTATATAGGTACTGCCTTCGGGCCAACACCGGCCATTACTTCCGGTCTTCTTTATGTCATGTACCAGATCGCAAGCACAGCTGCGATCCCGGTTTATGTTGGGGGTGTTGTATTGCCTGGTGTTCTGGAGTACTTCCTTGGCATAACTCTGCCTGGATGGATTTGGATACCGTTCATACTTTTGTTTATACTTGCACCAATTACCCTCTCAATATTCGGTATAAGGCCGCAGATGAAGTATGTCAGGATAGCTGCCTTCTTTGAGGTCATATTTCTTGCTGTGCTGTCGGCAATCATAATAATTGGATCAAAGGACAATACCCTGATTGTTTTCAATCCGTTTGTTCATTCTTCTCTCTTCAACAAAGTGGGAGGTCCGCTTTCCGGACTTGGACTTGGTATGATTTTCGGCCTCACGAGTTTTATCGGATACGGGGGATCAGCACCTCTGGGGGAAGAGGTGACGAACAGCAGGGCCATTACGAAGAGCCTTGTCTTTGGACTGATCATTGTTGGGGTAGTACTGACAGAGGTAGCATATGCTTTAACTGTGGGCTGGGGCGTTTCATTGATGGCATCATTTGCATCCGCGAATATACCTGGGATAATAGTTGCAACTGCCTATGCCGGGGTTGCTGGTGGTGTTATGCTTGCGCTTGTTGCATTCAATTCGGCATTCTCCGATTCAGTAGCCATGCAGTCTAATGCGGGCAGGGTCTATTATGCCATGGGCAGGGATGGGGTGCTTCCGCATTACTTTGCTGAATTGCACAGAAAATATGTCACTCCCCACAAGGCACTTATTTTCATAGGAACCAGCGCATCCCTGCTGGCAATTGGCGGCACGCTGCTCATAAACTATCTTATTGGTAATTCTATTTCTTCTCTTCTCTTTGACACTGCCACGGGATCAGTTGTATCTGAATCTCTTGGAACGAGTTTTCAATTCTTTACCACTCTTGCCCTCTTTGGCCTTATTATAACCCATTTCCTGCTGAATGTGAGCGTAATGACCCTGTTCGTTAGATTGAAGGAAAAGCATAAGGGAATCTATAACCTAATCCATATCACGGAACATTACATCCTGCCTATTCTTGCAACAGCAGTTTTTGTTTTCGTGCTTTATGAATCAGTAATTCCACCGATTTTTCCAATTACTGAAGCCATTGCTGCTTCTGTTATCTACCTTGCCTTCGCAATTTATTACGCAATCAGGATAAAGATCACGAAACCGGAAGTCGCCAGAAGGGCAGGTAGAAGCGTGAATCTTGTGGAGGAGGAGAAACTTGCAAGATGATTATATAAGAATGGACCTTGCTTTGATAGAAAACAAAAAGGGTACTTTGGTTCTGGATAGTAGCGGCCTTACATATACTAGCAAAAAAGGTCTCAATTTCAGCATACCGGTTTGCGACATCAGGAATGTTTCTTTCATCAAGACCTCGTTAAAGACCTCAACATTAATAATCAACGAAATGGAAATAACAGTATGCAGAGCACATCTCTGGGCTGCGGATATAAACAATATCAGGAAAGACATATAGAAAAACTGTTTTAATAAGCATAAAAATTAAAACCCATGATCTGCCCTCAGGTACATTGATGCAAAAATTTTCCTCTGTGGATAAATCTTTTCCAAGAAAAACTAAGCAGCATCTTTCCTTTTCGTATTTAAAACAATAATGTGATTGTTAAATAGTTTTTTGCAATGACTGAACCTGTTTAGGCGAGGCTAATCGGCAAATGAACTCTCTCTATATGATCGGCTGGGACATAAAGCAGGAGGCTGAGAAGCTCGAAAAGATGAGTGCGATTGGCGCAAAAAGCCTTGAGAGTATGGTTCTTGAAAAAAATCAGAATTTTGTTCTTCTTTCCACATGCAACCGAATTGAATTTTATTCCACCTTACCATTCAAGACAGATAATTTACTCAAACCATTCCACAAGCTTGAGGGCAGACCAGCTATAGTGCACCTTTTCCGTGTTTCATCCGGGATTGAATCTTTATCACTAGGCGAGAATGAAATACTGCATCAGATTAAGGAGGCATTTGATTTGTCCCTGAAAAATAATAGGACAGACAAGGCGCTTTCAATAATATTCAGGAAGGCACAGAGTGTTGGAAAGAAGGCCAGGGAGGAGACTGGGATATCAAAGGGAAAGACGTCAATACCTGCACATGTTGGAAGTCTCCTTGAAAGTGTCTCTGATATTGGGCAGAAGAGGGTTGCAATCATAGGCAGTGGCACGATGGCGAATGACCTGGTGAAATATGCAAAGGCTGCTAACCCTAACAGGATAACTGTGTATGCAAGGAATTCAGATGCTGTATCTAGAATTAAGGAAAAATATGGAATATATGGCGTTGAGGAGATCGATCCCCTCAGGATCTCTAATGAGAATGACATCATAATAACTGCTACTGGATCAAAGGAACCAATATTCCTGGAGGATTTTGAAATAAAGGATAAAATGTTCATTGACCTAGGAATGCCACCCAATGTTTCCAGAAAGATAAGGAATAACAGGGTCATATATCTGTCAGATATCGAACCAATTATGCAGGAAAACGCCAGAAACAAGACTGCACTCATCCCGATCATTGAAGAAATGATAAGCCGGGAAGTCGGGGTATTGGAGAAAAAGCTTTCAGAACTCGATGCTGACGATCTTATCAAGACAATCTTCAACTATGCAAAACATGTGAAGGAATCGGAAATAAGGCATTCTCTTGCTATGCTTGGAAATGGTTCTGATCTGAATGATATCCTGGATAAACTGTCTGATTCAATTATCAATAAGGTCCTGGCACCGCAGACACTGGCAATCAAGAAGATGATCAAATCTGACGATGACGAGAAATTTCACAGGGTTCTTGAGGATTTTTACGCCTTGGTGAAGAATTCTATGTCTGCACAGAACACTAATGCCGCTTCATCTCACCAAGAGGACCAAGATCAACAAGGCCAAATTCTTCTGTGAGACCAAAAACCCTGAACTTGGAAGATTCTGTGTGTTTTAGGGACGGTGTAAAGTGCTCCTCATTGAGGAGAGAAGTGAGCACATCACTGCCCGATGAAAAGAAGCTGAGAGCAGGCGTTATGAGCACATGGGATTCCGGGTTGTAGATGAATGAATGAATCTTAAAAACACCTCCTATTTCATCCCTCAATGATATGGAGGGGTGCTCATGTCCTAGAATTGTCAGCTTTTTCAATCCGAGGTCTTTGTCGCCATGATATATGAAATATCTTTCGTTCTCAAATTTCTCATGCAATTCAAGATTCGATCTCGCAAGTATTGTAAGCAGATAGTTGTCATGGTTCCCTCTGATGAAGTATAAATTGACATTATCCTTGTATCGATCGATGAAATGAATGATGTCGTCCCACTCCTGCGGAAGGTTTCTGGAAAATTCGTGCTTGAAATCCCCATTTATAATTACCATTTCTGGATTGTATCTTTCAATAATCCCATCAATCATCTTTTCAACATGTTCCCGCTGGAGCTTCGGAAGAAAGAGTCCCCTGAGGTTCATCTCCTCCTCGAAGCCCAGATGCAGATCGGAAACAACGACTGCACTGATATCCCTGAGATATATACAGTAAAGATCCGATATGAAAACGTCCTTCTCTATCTGGATCTCCATCATTTAACCGGTCGACCTTATTTCAGTTCCCTTGAAAATTTCTCGATCCTTGATATCCCTTCATCGAGGATTTCGTCAGAGGTTGCGAATGATAGTCTGTAATGATATTCGCCTTCGGTCCCGAATGCAGTTCCAGGCGTAACAATGACGTTCTGCCTTTGCAGAAGCTGAGACGAGAAATCTGCTGAATTCATACTGTAATTGTATTTCGGAAAGGCATAGAATGCTCCACTCGGCCTTATTATACTGTGCCCAGGTATTTCGGATAATCGCTTGAAAACATAATCCCTCCTTTTCCTGAATGTTTCCCGGAAGCTTGCAGGATCGGCATCATCCTTGAGTGCCTCAAGTGCAGCATACTGTGAAATCGATGAGACACAGGTTATTGTCTGCCCCTGAACCTTCGTAGCTGCTTTGATGACCTCCTCTGATCCCACAAGATATCCTATCCTCCACCCTGTCATTGCATAGCTCTTAGAAAAACCGCTTACAGTCAGCACATTATCACGCACCTCTTCTATGGAGCCAGGAGAAAACATCTTGCCTTCATATATCAAGTCCTCGTATATTTCATCTGAAACGATGGTTAACTTGTTTTTGATTGAGAAATCCACAAGTTCCCTGATTTCCTTCTCAGTATAGACCCGGCCTGTGGGATTGGATGGATTGTTGAAAAGTATTATCTTTGTTCGAGGTGAAATAAGTTTCTGCATTTCCTGGAAATTGAATGAATAATCCTTTTCAAGCGGAGAGTAAAGAGGCTTGCCTCCAGCAAGCTTGATCATATCACTGTATGATGAATAATATGGATCCGGAAGGATAACGCCATCACCGTCCTCCAGCAGCACATACATAGCAAGGTATATGGCATACTTTGAAGGGCTTACAAGAACGTTCTCCGGACCTGCCATAATCGAGTTTTTCCTATGCATCTTCTGTGCGATTGCCTGCCTGAGCTCCATAATACCGTTTGCCGGGGTGTAGTGGGTCTTACCTTTTTTAGCCCATTCGAAAGCCTTTTCAATAATTCTTTCAGGGGTTGTGAAATCAGGTTCGCCGATACCGAAATTATATATCTTCATGCCCTTTGCTTTTAAGTCTTCTGCTGTCTTGGTCAATTTGAGTGTGGGTGATTCCTGAATCCTGTTCAATCGAGAGGTTATCATCTGTGACCATAATCCCAGTTTGTTTAAAATATGTTGCAGTCATAAGCTGACGAAAGTGTATTAGCAATGCTTACTGACAG
>JAJYZU010000053.1 GCA_021799755.1 Thermoplasmata archaeon | reverse complement strand
TTGTTGATCCTGGGACGCATGGTTTTTTCGTCTCTTCTGAATGTTATTCCAACCCCCTTGAGGAACATGTTCATTCCAGTCCTCATATCGGTTGGCCCAAATGTGGTTGCCTCTATTCCCGGCTTCCCCTGAAATACCATCAGACGGTCTGATATCAGATCCGTGAAGTATATGTCGTGATCGACTACTATTGCACTCCTCTTTGTATTTTCCATTACCCTGCGTATCACCCTTGCGGTGGCCATCCTGAAAGAAGCGTCCAGGTGAGCTGACGGTTCGTCAAGCAGATACAGGTCTGCATCTGTTCCAAGCGTCAATGCAATTGAGAGCCTCTGCATCTCACCTCCGGACAGATCCTGAACGTTGCTGTACATAATTTCGTTTATGTCAAGCGGGGCCAGAATGTCGCCCTTTACAAAATTCTCGCTCATTCTTTCCTTCAGTGACTGGGACAGCATCTCAAAGGCTGTGCCTTCAAAGGTTGTTGATATGTACTGCGGCTTATATGCAATCCTGAGTTTTCTTGAGATGCTCCCCTGATCCATTTCAAGAACACCCGCAAGCATCTTCACAAATGTGGTTTTTCCCAGTGCATTCCTTCCCATTGCCCCAACGACCTCTCCCCTGCCGATCTCGCCTTTGTCCGAAGATATTGTGAAGTCCCCCAGCGTCTTCCTCACATCCTGCCAGTTTACGAGTGTCTCCTGGGAGTGGGTTCTCTTGGCAGAACGCTTGGAGAACTCTATGGTATGTGTGCTGATCCTGACATTCTCCTCCTTCAGGTAGCCGGACAGGAATGAGTTGATGGCCTTGTTTGTTGATCTCTGAATGCCGATGACACCGTAGGCTCCGCTTTCACCGTAAATCGGTGATATTTCGTCGGCTATCCAGTCAAGTATAGCAAGATCATGCTCCACGACCATTATGGTCTTGTCCTTTGCAATATCCTGTATTATCCTGGCTATCCTGAGCCTATCGCCAATGTCAAGATACGAAGACATCTCATCAAACATCATCACATCGGCATTCTTCAGCAGGGTGACGGCGATTGCAAGTTTCTGCAGTTCGCCGCCTGAGCATGAGGATATGTCCTTGTTGAGAGATGACTGCATTTCTAATGTTGAAATTATTTCATCCTTCCTTCCATCTATATCAGAACGGATAATTATTTCTCCTATGGTGCCCTTGGTAACCCTAGGTATCTGGTCAACATACTGATTCTTAAGTGCAACCTTCTTCTTCCCGTTGTAGAGATCCTTGAAATACTGTCCCATCTGTGTTCCCGCCATCTTCTCTATTACAAGATCCTGATCGGGTTTCTTTCCATAATCACCAAAATTCGGTATTGTAACGCCGGAAAGAATATTCAGGGCAGTGGTCTTACCGAGACCGTTTTTGCCGAGAATCGCCACTACCTTCCCCTTCTGGAGCGCTGGAACTGAATAAAGTCTGAATTTATTGAGTCCGTACTGATGGAAAAGGTCCTTGTTCATCTCGTCCGGAACGTTTATGATTTTGATCGCGCCGAAAGGGCATCGTCTTACGCATATTCCGCAACCGATGCACAGTGGTTCGTTTATAATAGGCTGATCCTGTGTGTCGACAAACTCTATTGTCTTGGTTCCGCTTCTCACAGGCGGACAGTAAAACTGGCATTCATGATTGCATTTTTTTGGATGGCATTTCTCCTTGTCGAGGACCGCGATGTGCATGGCAATCCCCTAAGATGCACGCCAGTACTCATCAGGAATGGTCTCGTAAAAATTGAAGGTGTCGTCCTGCTTTGCCCTGACATCCCTCAGCTTCATTTTAGACAGCTCGTATATCCTGTCTGTGTTCAGAATCCAGTAGTGTATTCTCCATTCCCTTCCATCAAACAGCGTTGTCTCCTCGCGTTCTGTCTGAAGCACGCCAATATCTTCCATCGTGTAGAAAGCATCGCGATCTTCCGGTTCAAGCATGTTGTCTATAACCCTATCGTTGTATCCAAAGAAATTAATGAGGTGTTCAGCCGCCTCAATCGATTCTTCCCTGCTCATCTTCCTGTTCTGAAGGCTGAGACCGGTTCCTATAGCTGCGGATAACTCCTCGAGGTTTGTATAATACCTCTTTTTTCTTGGAGTTTCAGCCTTCAAATTACCATTATTCATACAATCATCTTTCTCTAAGTTCAGAGCGAGCAACTTAATCGAAAGAGTGCATATAAGGTTTTATAAAGGAAACGAAATCCGTTAATTTATATACGAAAAGCATAAAGCATGATACTTTTCCCTACATTTCAATAATGTAATCAAAAAATTGGCGACAGGAGACAGCGATCACTTTTGGTGCGTGCTGTGTTCCAGTCTTGTATTCTTGCCGGTTTTCATCCTGCAGTACTGGTAGAGTGCGTCATACAGTGGAAACTGAAGTTTCATGTTTTCATGATCGTCCTTCGCTATCTCCCTGAAACCCATTGCTGCAGCTTCAAGTCCTGCAGATTCTGGTCTCGGATTGGAAAGATCAGCATCCGCCCCTCTCACAATAGCTGCAAGATCCAGAAGCGCCTCGTCCTTTAGATTGTACTTCCTTATAACGGAGTCGAAACTCACTCTCTCCTCATCGTTTTCCTTATAGTGGGTAAGTTCCGCTCCTTCCACATCGAACGGAATGGCATTCATTTCCTTCGCTGCCTTAATTACCCTGTCCCTTGGAACAAAAATAAATTCAGCGTCCGGGTCCACAAACCTCTTGATTACCCACGGGCAGGCGATCCTGTCCACCTTGGCCTTCTCTCTTGTTATCCATTTCATTTGATCACATGATAGCATGTTTTGATGCGTATTAAACTAGCAGATGTACATGAAAGGATAGGTTGGTTCAATGCACCATGCGTCAAAGTACGACTGCAAAGGTAAATAATTCCTTTGTCCTTCAGAAATCATGCTTGATAGCGACTTTCTGCTTTTCCCTGCCAGAAAGATCACCGGGTTTGAAGGAAACGGCCTTTTCGAGGTCTACGGCAGCCAGCCTTTCGTTGTGAAGTTGGAGAAAAGCTTTCGCCCCGGCTTAATACAGGCCGATGAAAAGGATGTTGAAGACGTTCTTAGGGCTTCTGGAAAATTTCCTGGCGCAGAAGCGGAACTGGCAAAATCAATGTTCGGAAAGATTGCAAGGAATCCTTCAATTCCCAGGATAATGGGAATACTCAATGCAACCCCAGATTCTTTCTACCCTGGATCAAGATTTATCCCGGAAGATATAAAATCTATTGACAGTTTCCTTGACCAGAAACCAGACATTATCGATATCGGTGGAGAAAGCACCAGACCGGGAAGCAGGAGAATCAGTGCTACCACAGAAATCGCCAGGATAATTCCGTTCATAAAATACATAAGGGAATGCTCCAGTGTACCGATCTCTGTGGATACCAGAAACCCGGAAACCCTGGAAGCGGCCATCGATTTCGGTATATCATTCATCAACGATATCTCCGGGTTTTCCGATGAGAGGATAGTGGATATCGCGAAAAGGAACGAGCTCAAGTGCATCGTAATGCACATGCAGGGAGAGCCTTCTACGATGCAGAATCACCCCAATTACTCGGACGTGGTAAGGGAAGTGAATAGTTTTCTTTTTCAGCGGGCCTCGCATCTGGTAAAATCCGGCATAAAACCAAGGAATGTCATACTTGACCCTGGAATTGGATTCGGAAAGAATTTTGAGCAGAACCTCGCACTGATCAGGGGCCTCGATTCATTGAACATGGGATTTGAAACCCTGGTTGGTGTTTCCAGAAAGAGTTTCATAGGCGACATAACAGGGAATAAAGTCGACCAGAGACTGGCAGGAACGCTTGCATCCTCTATCTACCTGATGGAAAAAAAGGTCGATTATCTGAGAGTTCATGATGTAAAGGAGAATCTTGATGCCCTGTCAGTCTATCATAAGCTGACCTGTTAGGGCCGGGAGATTTCTCCTGAATTGGACAGATCTTATTTACAGTCCGTTGTACCGGTTCCATGCCTGACCTTGATTACATTCAATATTCTGCGACTTATTTTATGTATTCCTTTCCAAGACTCTCCCTCGCAATGATCAGTTTCATTATCTCCCTCGATCCCTCAGCAAGCTGGAAAGATCGTATTCCTCTCAGCGCCCATTCTTCAGGACAGTCCTTCGAATACCCATAAGCTCCCTGCCACTGCAGTGCATCATTGATTGCATCAAATGCCCATGTTGTTGAGATGAGTTTTGCCACGGCTATTGCCTTGCTCACCTGAAATCTTGTGAATTTACCGTATTTCTGTTCCTGATCATATGTCCAGAGCGCTTTGTAGGCCATTGTCATTGCCGCTTCCATTTTAGCGACGTGGCCGGCCAGATCGAACTGGAGCCCCTGATATTTTGCAATCGACTGCCCGAAGGCTTTTCTTTCCTTCATGTAGTTCATCCCGTTTTCGAGAGAATTTAAGGCGGATGCTGCACTAATAACAGATATCAGCCCTCTCGCAAATTCGAACCCCTCATGAACTATGTTGAATCCCTTGTTAAGTGTGCCAAGCATGTTGCTTGCCGGAACACTCAGGTTGTTGATTCTGAAGCTGCCCCACGAGGATCCTTCTCTTCCCATTTCCTCAGTGTAGTTTATGTCGAATTTCCCCTCATTGTATGGAACGTAAACGAGAGAGACACCGCCTGTGCCTCTGCTCATGTCAGTTTTGGTCACTGTGACAAATCCTCCGCTTCTCTCCTTTATGTCTCTAATAAGACTTATAAAAGCCTTCTCTCCGGTAATGACTATCTCATTCCCCTTGATGGTGGCAGTGGTGGTCATCGAACCTATGTCTGATCCAAAATTTGGTTCAGTGGAGGCTATCCCCACTATTGATTTCCCCTTCGCGACGTTTGGAAGAAGCGAAGACTTGAGTTCTTCCGTACCGTACTTGCTTACCAGGTATGACCAGGCATTGTCCACGAGAAAGAGTACCGGGATGGACGCAGTTGGATCAGCGCGTGCAATCTCTTCTGCAGCAATTCCTGTTGTAACCGCGTCTGCACCTATGCCCCCATATTTTTCCGGCACTGTCATTCCCAGCAGATTCATTCTGGCGAGCCCGCTGAAAATCTCATCTGGGATTCTCCTGTTCTTGATCATGGAAGGAATTCTCGGAGAAATTTCCCTCTTTGCAAATTCTCTGACGGACTCCCGCATCATTTCCTGATCCTGTGAAAAGCTGTAATCAAGCATCCTTATCCTTACTAAATCCTCTAGCACTATAATTTAACTGCCACTTGGCAAAATTGATCCTTGTAACCGAATTTCTGATTATGATTATTTTGAACATTAGTTAAATGATAGCTGAGATTTTCAATCGGAATACTTATAAATAGTTTTTATTGTTCTGGAATAGTGATAATCATTGAGCGGAGAAAGTAACAACAGGTGGATGAATTATATCATAGTGGGTCTCTTGCTGTTTTCCATCGGGTCTGCGTATTCGACTTATACCGCGTTTCAGAAATTTTCCCCGGGGATACTTCTGGGAGTGGTTATTGCTATACTGGGCGTGGTCCCCATTGCGATGGCAGTTGTTCACATCATTCCTCAAACTGAAGAGTAAGCCGGCGTTTCTAAGCAATGTTCAATCTGGATGAAATTTTATCGAAGTCGATCCTTGAATTTGAGGGATCCTTTGCCAGAAGAGCGACCCTGCTTTCCTTTCTGTCAGCAGTCAGTTCGTATCCAAGCCTGGTACCAAGGTCTCTTGAGAACTGGAGAATCTCTTCATGGGACGGCATATTATCCTGAGTAAGCCTGGATATTGACTGCCCCACATGGACATAACCCTTGCATTCCACGAAGTCTGGATCTGCCCTGCTGTCAAGGAAATGGTATTCATCCAGAAATGGCATGTTTATGTCTTTCACCAGAGTGTGTCTTAGCACAATTCTTGTGTCAAGGCTCGGAAGCAGATCTATGGTTCTGTTGAAGTTTTCCCACGCATTTCCTATAGCAGGATTCAGAAGATCGTTGAAAACCTGTTTGTTCGGACCCGCGACGGTCACATAAAGCTGTGTGGGAAGAGGATTGAGTTTTTCTAGTACCATGGGCAACGTTCCGTTTGTGACCAGAAATGTGGAGAATCCTCTTTTAGTGGCCAATTCTATGAACTCACCAAGTCTAGTGTAAAGGGTTGGTTCCCCGGTAAGGGAAATGGCTATGTGCTTGGGATTCTGTGATTCCTCCCATTTCTCCGTGGTCACCTTGGGATTCCCCTTGAATCCAGATAGAAGTTTTTTGTGGGCCTTTATGGACTCCTCGAGTATGAACTCGGGATCGTCCTCGTCTGAAATGTGCATGCTGTCAAATCCCTGGAATCTCCAGCAAAACGAACAATTTTCTGTACAGGAATTCATCGCTGGCGTCATCTGAATGCATCTGTGAGACTCTATACCGTAAAACGTGTTCTTATAGCAGCCTTTCCCACCAGTCATTTCACTCTTTGTCCAGTGACATACCTTCACTGCAGAGTGTTTGCCTACCATTCCGTAATGCTGCTTCTTATAAACCTGGGCATAAGCGTTTTGCACCATTCGATAAATTTTATCAATATATAACAGTTTTTGATTTCGATTTTTTTCTTGCTCTTTGCTAAGATACCGGACTCGGTTTTCTTTGTTAAGGGACAAACAGGTCTTCAATATTTTTGAACAATAGTTTTCTGTACCAAAAAAAATTTATTTGGAATATAAAAAATTATGAGATTTTGGTCTAATATGCTCAGTCTTCGTCTCCGCCTGCCCCAGGTCCTCCGGGTGGCGTGGACGGCCCTTTGCTTCCCTTTGTTGCGATGACATCGTCAATCCTGAGAATCATCACTGAGGCTTCGGTTGCAGATTCGATCGCCTGCTCTCCCACCCTCAAAGGTTCAATGACTCCGACCTTGCCCATGTCCTCAACTTCTCCAGTGAATACATTGATGCCGTAGTATTTCTGGCCTTCTGCGTGCTTGCTTCTAATCTTTATGAGAACATCAATTGGGTCCAGTCCAGCATTTTCTGAAAGGGCTCTTGGGATTTCTTCCATGGCGTTTGCAAATCTCTCAATAGCGAGCTGCTGCCTGCCACCGACCTTTGATGCGTATTCTCTCAACCTCAGTGCAATCTCTGCAGCAGAAGA
>JAJYZU010000052.1 GCA_021799755.1 Thermoplasmata archaeon | reverse complement strand
TCTTTCGTTCTGGGCAAACGCCCTGCACTCCTCGGGTACCAACCACAATATAACTGCTGCAAGGCTCTTCGGCTACAGTTCTGATCTGACTGAACCCCGATCTTCGGATATATCAATAATCGGCATGGGATATGGAAATTCCAACTCCTCAAACTTTGCAATGTCCGATTTTAACCTCACACTAATGACCAATAACCGGACTTTGACGGGAGCTGCCGGTTTCAATACATCTTCGAAGGTATTCCTCATACAATCCTCATCAAACTTCAACCTCGAAAATTACTATATGCAATTCAACAGCACGTTTACTCCAGATCTACAGGTTAATGTCAGTTCGTCGAGGGTTGCTGGAGACACGTACAGGCTGATCGTTGGGCTGAGAAACAATGATAATGTTTCCATAAACGATATAGCAATAAACATTGATCAGTTTCTTTCATATTACAATGGATCTGCAACCTTCCAGGGATCTTCGGGGAAATTGAATCTCGCTTCTCTTGCACCGGGTCAGACTCACACTTTCATGATAAATATGACACTTTCCGGAGTAGGGACCTACAGATTGCCTGAACTTGTTGTGAACTATACCTTCATGGGCAAACAATTTTCAACTAACTATGGGTATTATGAGATCCACGTTGCACCGCCTTCGGTTGCATACGCTGCAACAACAGTTATTGCGTCATCGTTATCGTATGTTGGATTGAGTTTTCTTGGTAACTATATCGGACCTTTGAACATACTGGAAATTATTGTGCTTCTACTGATTGCACTTGCCGGTTACATTGAGTACAGAAAATACAGGAAGAGGAAGACATCAGTTAGTTGATTTATCTCCAATGTTGAAGCGATTTTCATTGCGAAAGATTATAATCTCTTTGTAGATTAATAAATGTTGGCTTCTAAAACAATTCTCCTCTCGCTACTGGCGGTGATAATAGTGACGTGGCTGCTCGCAGCTTCGATCACTCAGATACAACCACTTTCAAGCAGCCCGGGGTCCAGTGGAACATCTTCTGGAGGAGGTTCCAGTGGTTCAAGTGGTGGAACCGGATCGGGATCCGGTTTAACTGGTCTAGGTGGTTCATCTGGATTAAGTCTTCCGCATTTCAATTTTTCATTGCCAAAGTTCAATCTTAATTTTCCAAATATGAGCAGGTATATTCCCAGATTGAACTTTACGCTTCCAAATCTTGGAAACATGTTTGGTTCGGGCGGAACTGGGTCTTCTGGCACAGGAGGATCCTCAGGTTCTGGTGGATCAGGAGGATCTGGCGGTTCAGGAGGGTCCGGTGGATCAGGCGGCTCCAGTTCAGGCGGAAGCTCTGGATCCGGTGGTACTTCACAGTCTAGTTCTCCCCACCCTGTTTTTCCTCCAATAAATCAGCTTCTGCTGATAATCATAATATCTGTGGTAGCAGTTTCTGCTGTGGTTCTGACGATTTCGAAAATGTCCTTATCCAGAAAGAAGAGCACCGGTGAAGAAACAGAAACTGATTCTGAATTGCTTCTTTCCACAGTTAATCCAGACGAGGGTAAGAATTACAGCAGTCTTCAAATAGGCGTAGGCGCCGGCGAAACCATCGCCCCCTTTGAGGGATGGTCCAGTGGTTATGACATGATAAAACCCGCAATAAAAGGTGATCTCCCGCTATTATGGTCATACGGATCAGGTCTGGGAATAATTTATGATCCTGATGCATCAATTGTGGCAAGCTGTGATCTTGAATCTAATATCCCTGGAAGTGCAACTATTACTCCTTCAAAGTCCTGTAACATGATCAAGGCAAGCAAGGGAAGAAATGTTGAGACCAAGTTTATCAGAGGAGTTCTGTATGATTCAGACGTCGTAGACCTGATGCATCTAAATATACTAAAAGAAGCTGATTTCCATCAGGATTGTCTGACCATAAGGGAAGTAGTGGAGAAAATGACTGAGAATAGACGTTTCAAGGACAGGTCAGAGATACCGCTGCTGGTGGAGATTTTTGAAAAGTCGTTTTATGGAAAAATGCAGATAGGACGCGACCTGTATGAACAGTTTCTTTACGGTCTTTTCCACTCTGTTGATCAGCCTAAAGTAATCATATGCAAAGGAGAGGGTGATTAGATTTGAAGCCTACCGGGAAGGATATTACTGCTTTTTCTATAAAATATGCAGCAGCACTTCTCTTCATCTTCATTGTTTCCGGTTTTACCACGACAGACCCTTCTCTCTCATTTTTAATAGAGCTAATCAGAATTTCCCTCTATCCAGTCATTGTTTCCGCCATAGCTCGTGCCATCGGACTGTACGGGTACAGGAAGGCTGAAAAATCTTTTAAGTACGCTGTTGCGAATGGAATCTACCTTTACCTGTTTACAGGTATTTTTGAATATAATTTCTTCTCCATCTATCATCCGGTTTCTTATCTGTATGAATTCTTCGGAATATTCCTGTTTTTTTATAGCATAAATCTCAGTATCTTTGCTGGATCCGTGAAATCTAAGAATATTTCCCCCGTGGGAGGCAGATCCATAGGGATTCTTGCTTACAGTGCATTCTTTGGGGCACTGGGACTCATGACAGCCAGCCTTCCTTTTTCTTATCTGCCTGTATTTCAATATCCCTTTGAATTTACAGCGGTGGCACTTCTACCGTTCACAGCTGCTCCTTTCCTCCTTGCGTCTGAAAAACTGGAAACGGCATCTGCCGGAAAATACATGTACGATTCGATGGGAAGGTGGGCAACCATGGGATTCATGCTGGGAGTCATGATCTCAATTCTGTACATACCCAAGCCTTCTATCCTTAACGGATACATTTTCATCTCCTTCCTCCTAGTAATAGTACTTGTGTTCCTCTACATTATGATAAAAGTATATTCAAGCAGTTCAAAGAGGATGGACTCTATAACAGCAAATATCTTCGGGAAATTCAAGCATAATGTCAATATTTATGGCGATCAGAGATTCCAGGATATCGTAGGCAGTGTCGATCAGTTCATACGCGACGGTAAGAAAGATTCTCTGCTAATTCAGTTGACTATACTCCTCAACAGCATGGAGATGGACTACCTGAAGATCAATCATATTCTGGCCCCCATATTAAGTTACGAGGTGCCATTCGGAATCAGATATGGTATTCTCAACGTGAAAGAAGAGATTGAATTTGAGATCGCTAAACGAAAGAACATAGTGGAGCAGACCGTCAGGAACATATCGGTCAACAGTTCGGGTGTAGCTTATGGATGAGGCAAAAATTTCAGAAAAAGATGCTAATAAAACAAAGAATATAGAAAGCAATAACGAAAGTGTATCGGAAATACTCAATGAACTCGCCAGATACTTCGTCGGTGACAGGAAGGTTCTTGAAAAAATAGTTGCTGCAATACTGGCATCTGGCCATGTCTTACTGCAGGATGATCCGGGCACCGGTAAAACTTTTCTTGCAAAACTCCTTGCACAGGTTCTGGGAATAAGCTACCATCGGATTCAGTTCACACCTGATCTCCTCCCCAGCGACATTATTGGAACAAAGGTCTGGAGACAGTCAAAATCTGAATTTGAGGTGATCAGAGGACCTATTTTTGCCAATTTAATCCTGGCAGATGAGATTAATAGAGCTCCTCCGAAGACACAGGCAGCTCTACTGGAAGCAATGGAAGAAAGACAGGTGACAATAGAGGGTGAAACAATAAAGCTGCCTCTCCCATTCATAGTTATCGCCACACAGAACCCCATTGAATTTGAAGGGACATATCCTTTGCCAGAGGCTCAGATGGACAGATTCATGGTTGAGCTTTCGCTCGGTCATCCGCAAAGCGAGAAAGAGGTATTGAAGAGAAGGCTCTCCTGGCAGAAGGACGACCCAAGCAAGGAAGCCAGCACAGTTACGAACAACTCCAAAATTCTTGAGATGCAGCAGTCCCTCGAGACTGAGGTAAAGATCAGTGATGAACTCCTTGACTATATCTCTGCATTCGCAGAGTGCAGAAAGGACAGCAGAGTACTGTCAGGACCCAGTACACGGGGCCTGATCTCTCTTCTGAGGATGAGCAGGGCTTTTGCCTATGTGCAGGGAAGAAACTATGTCATACCTGACGATGTCAAAGCTGTTTATTCCATCTCGCTTTCGCACAGGCTTATACTCAAGCCTGAGTTTGAGATGGAAAATCTTAACCCTTCCACGATTATAGACGACGTTGCCAAAAAGATAATGGTTCCGAAGTAAATGAAAGTGTGAAAAATGGTAAATCAGTGGACAAAGAGCCTCATGGCAATACTCGTTGCCGGATCAATTGTTGCCATAGGAGCAGCTGTGTCTACCACACCATCCCTTGTTGCAGGCATCCTAACAATTGCTGTATTCCTCATCATTCTTTATGAGATGGAGACAAGCCCCGAAATTAAATTTGAAATGAGTTACCCGGACAAGGCTTATGTGGGTGATATTATCAACATAACTGCCAGCGTAAGCATAAAAAGGGGAATAGGCCTCTTTGATATTTCGCTACCGATGGTTGATTCTTTTGATCTTGTGGAAGGGAATAACGTCCATATTGTCTATAAGGGTCTCAGGTACCTTGAGGTGAAATTTGACTACAAGGTAAGGGCTATGAGAAGAGGAATCTTCCAGGTGGGTATCATTTCGTTCAACTATTTTCCCTCCATGGGGATTATCAACGGAATCTCTGATTCTGCTGATCTGAAGAAAGAGATAGAAATAACCCCTAAGATACTGGCACAGGAGAAATTGCGAAGAAAATACAGGACCAGAGTGAGGTTTCCCAGATCACATGTTTCCAACACTGGCCCGGTGTCCACAGATTTTGAGACAATCAGACAATACACGGTGGGCGATCCATACAGAACCATCAACTGGAAAGCCAGCGCTAGATCCGCAGAAAACGGAAACCTTCTTGTCAATCAGTATGAACGGGAAGGCACAAAAAGCGTTATATTCCTAATAGACAGAAATTCCAGCACTCTTCGTGGCACCGATGAGGAAAATCAGCTAGAATACGCCATACAGTTTGCACTCTCTTCAACTCGAATGTTTCTTGCTTCGGGATTCAGCGTTGGGATGTGGCCTCTTCAATCAAAAGTGCAAGAACGAGGTGACTACGTATTACCTGCATCTGGAATGGAAAACATGAGGAGGATAACCAATATGCTTCTCAGAATGGAAAAGACAGTTACAAGAAAGGAACCGATCAACCTTGGAAAGATATTCTATCATTCCCTACTTGAGACATCATCGACCGTGATTCTCCTGACATCACTCCAGGCTGTGAATATGCCTGAGATTTCTGAAGTATGCAGAAAAATTGCATCGTACAGGGGACGGACCATTCTTGTGGATATCGTTTATTATGGCATCCTGATGAAGTACTCCTCATTCAGTTCTCTCGGCAATATTTTCAGCAGAAGTGTCCAGTCGTCAAATTGGAAGAAAATGGCTAAAAATATTCCGGGCAGGACAATGGTCGTGCACTGGGATCCGACGAGCCAGAAAATGGGACAGGCTGCAGGAATTGTCATGGGGGTGTTAAGGTAAATGAACAGATATTCGCTTTTCATTGCAAGCTTCCTCTTAATGGCTTCCCCGGGATTCTATTTGCTGGCATACACTACTGGCACCATATCTCAGGCGATATCACTTCTAATCATTCTCATTGCGCTTCTGATATCCCTTAATGCACTGATTAACGGAAAACATTCAAAAATGAGATTTCTGGTGCTCATTCTTTCCATCATTCCTCTTGTGCTTTCAAGAGGATACCTAACAACATACCTTCCCACGCCAATAATAATTCAGAGCAGTAATTTAACAGATTATGTGATCACAATTGTTGCCTCACTGCTTGGGTTCCTTTTTGCAGGCCTTACAGAAGCGTTCACACAGTTCAGAAAGGTGCTCGAGGAAAAGGAATACGAGGAGTATGAGATCAGTTCCAGCCTTGGAAGTTTTGGGAGTACAGTCTTTGGAATCGGAATACTCTCATTTGTTTCTGGTGGTCTCTTGTATATCTTGATCAGGATACTGCCTCCATTGAATATTGGAATTTTTCCTGCCATTGTCATCTTCCTTGCAGTTTATATAGTGGTGTTCCGGTTTATATTCGCTAAAAGGAAACTTAAGAGCAGTACGCGGTAGGATTATGGCCTGCTTGCCTTCGTCTCATTTACCCGATGTTGGAATACATATTTATACCATCCCTCGTTAATCATATATGGCAGAAGAAGAGTCTATCGTGGAGAGTTTCATATCAGCAATAGAAGGCACCAAAAGCACTGCAGAGTTTGAGTTTTCTGAGCTCACTATTAAGTTGCCGGGCATGGCCGCCAACATCACGGTCAATGGTAAGGTCAGCCTCACGGTAAGACCTGTACATGAAAGAACAACTCATTGAATCTGCCGTAGCTGGAGCTTCCAGATATCTTTTATCCGGAAAAATAAGAGTTTCTCTGGATCGAAATCCATTGGTATCGATAGAATTTAACACTGGGTCCGCTATTTTAACCCTTGAGGACAGACACAACATCCAGAAGCTTTACCGTGCTATACCTAAGTCTGGGGACAGATTTTCGAACATAAAAGGTCTCGCTAACATCCTGAAAAGAAAGAACTATCTGCTGCAGATCCGGGATGATAAGGATCTTTTAATTGAACTCGGAAAAGGGGTGCATTCTATAACTGGAGACCTGAAGGTTAAAGTGCTGAAGATAAGGCGGTACCTCAAAGATGAGTGAATCGTTTGTCTAGATTTTGACTGTCAGTCCTAGTATAGGTATCCGCAATGATGTCAAGTATTCCCATAAAATCGTAGGGTATCGCACTTCTCGGAATTGTGTCCCACCAGTTTCCAGTGGAGTCGGATAGATATGTTCCAGGATCAATTGAAGACGATGGCAGATATGATCTAATTTCTCGAAGGAGGCTGCCACCAAGGACAAATATTAGTGTAATATCTCCGCGGGAATATATTAATTCGTGATGCTTTCCTGATTTCACAATTCTTTTCTCCGTCGTACAGTTCGAACATTTTCCAAAATGAATCACATACTCGTCATCAGACATCTTTAGCGTTTCAGCGTCTGTAGCGCATACATCGCAGAGTTTCACGACTTCCTTCTCCTGCAGGTCTATCACAGTTCTCAATGTTAGATAGTCTGGATCAGTCATGCA
>JAJYZU010000051.1 GCA_021799755.1 Thermoplasmata archaeon | reverse complement strand
AAGGATCGACAGTATCCAATTATTCAATCACTAGAATAGTTGTCTTCGGAGCTGCTAATATTATGCAAACATTTATTTCCAAAAAGTTTCATGTAACTACGAAGGACATGAAGGCAGTCGTTTGTTTTGATGGCTCTGACTCAAGCAAGTCAGCGCTCGAGTTTGCACTTAATTTCAAGGACACCATAGATCATTATTATATTTTGTACGTGAAACCGGCCATAATGGCAGCCAGCACCTCGTTTGAATCATATACACCGGCGTCGGCGTTCGAGAACCAGGAGGAGGTTGCTGCAGCTCTTGCCGGAATTGCTGAAAAGACAATCGGAGAACACAAGGATATCTGTGAATTCGTGTCTGTGGACTCCGGAGGGCAACAGGTCTCTTCCATGATAGTGAAGTTTGCAGAGGAAAGGGGGGTTGATATAATATTTACCGGAACAAGAAAACTTGGTGGTCTGAGCAAGGTGATACTCGGATCGGTGAGCAGCGAAATAGTGAAGCAATCAAAAATACCCGTTCTTGTCTGTCCGGGGAAGAAGACCGATTGAAACGTACTCAGCCAGTAGCATTGATTTGCTTTTTTACTCCCTTGTTGTGTTAATAAGAGAAGGAAAATTATTTTCCGGAAAACGACGGTTTCCTTTTTTCCAGAAAAGCCTTTACTCCTTCCCTGCTGTCTTCTGTCTCGAATACCTTTCCGAAATAATCCTCTTCCAGCTTCATATATTCTGGCTCATAATTCCGGATCAGGTTTTTGATAAGACCAAAAGATACGGGCGCACTGCCTGAAAATCTTTTTATGAATTCCTTGGCGAATATCAGGGGATCATCCACAACATTCATTACAAGTCCAATTTTCAGAGCCTCATCTGCACTGATATATCTTCCAGATCCTGCAACCTCAAGAGCCTGTGTCTCACCCAGAATCTTTGTGAGGCGCTGCGTGCCGCCCCAACCTGGCAGGATCCCTAGAGTAATCTCGGGCAGCGCAAATTTTGCTCCCGGATTGCATATCCTGAAGTCGCATGCTAGAGCCAATTCAAATCCTCCACCCAGCGCATAGCCGTTTACTGCGGCAACAACCGGGGCCGGGTACTGTGAGAGGAAATCCATAACTGCATGGCCTCTTTTTGCAAAGTCATAGGCAGTTGCAGGTTCAAGTCCAACGAATTTTTTAATGTTTGCACCAGCTGAGAAAGCCTTCCTGGATCCGGTGATTATTACAGGTTTCACATTGCCTTCTGAGACGCATTTCCTGATCTCCTCAAGGGTTTCAACGTCAAGAGGATTAAGATCAGAGCCTGTCTTTATCGTCACAATTTTTGTCCCTTCGCTTTCCTCACATGTCAGATAATTATATATCAACAATATCACCTCACATTATTTCCAAGGACAGTGAATGAGCCCCACCGCCACCATGACATACAGTTGCCAATCCCGTTTTCAGTTTCCTGTTGATGAGGGCATGAACAAGAGTTACAATTATTCTGGAGCCACTGTTTCCGAGCGGATGTCCCATCGCTATGGCACCCCCCATCACGTTGAACTTTTCCGGATCGACTTTCAGCTGATCACGGACGATTATGGATGCGACAGAAAATGCCTCGTTGTGCTCAACAAGATCGTAATAGTCTATGTTTTTTCCCGTGGCTTCAAGAAGTTTTCTGGTTGCAGGTATCGGAGCTTCAACAAAATCCCTGGAGTTCAAGGATGCCTGGCTGTATGCTTCTATCCTGGCAAGGGGTTTAAGTCCGTATTCATTCATTGCCTTTTCAGACATTATCAGGAGGGCAGATGCCCCATCAGAGAGTTGCGACGAGTTTCCGGCAGTCAGGATCCCATTCCTATCGAAGGCCGGATTAAGTTTTGTCAGGTCTTCCATTGTGGTTTTTCTTATACCCTCATCTTTTTTTAACTGGTCAGTCTCGACAATTTCATTTCTGAAAAGGCCGCCTTCAGTGGATTTAATGGCCAGGTTCTGGCTGCGGAGAGAGTATTCATCAGCCTGCTGCCTGGTAATTCCGTATTTCTTCGCAGATCCCTCCGCAGATACGCCCATGTGCTCGTAATAAAACGAATCCAGCAAACCGTCCCGAAGCATGGAATCATCCACCCTGTAATTCTTAAAGAGGAGCTGCTTCGGTCCCCATCTCAGATCTGAAGGCAAAAGGAACGGTGAATCACTCATATTCTCCATTCCTCCAGCGACGATGACATCTTTTTCTGAAAGTCTGATCTCTCTCGCCGCGTTCTCCACGGCAAGCATGCCTGATGCGCAAACTGAATTCACGGTGTATTTTATAACCTTATCAGGAAGACCCGCAAGCGCGGCGCTCTGACCCGCTGGATTCTGTCCGTTGCCAGCCTGAATTACGTTGCCCATGATAACTTCTTCAACAACGCTCGGGTCAATTTTTGACTCGTCAAGTACTGCTTTAACGGCTTTTCCTCCAAGTTCTACTGCATGGACTTTCGCAAAGGATTTCCCAAATTTTCCTATGGGAGTTCTCTTGGCGCTGACAATAAATGCGTCCGGCATATGTATCATACCTTTATGTTCGAAGCAAATTTATAACTTTCCGGACTGCTTTCTCAACACGGCCAAAGATGACAGATCAGAATACGGACAATTGAAGTACAGGACCTCTGGAAATTAACATAAACACTTGGCAAAAGGCTTAATTGGGAGTATAGTCCTCCATTTCCTTCTTGAGCCTGGACTCTTTTTTTATCATGTACCTGGTCACGTAACCGGAGATCGCGTTCATGGTCTTCTTGGAGACACCTGTTATCCTGAGCTTCACTGAGTCACGATTTTTGTGAAAATCCTTGCTGAACGCCTCAGGATTGCTATCTACCAACGATTCGGCGATCGCTTTTATATTTGAAGGTCTAATGCTACCCATAGAACAACACGAGAAAGAACCGCGATATAATAAGTTTGTTGCGTTGTGTGATCTCTTCTGCTGTAAATAGTGATGCGATCCGACTTCCCATTCAGGCTATTTCATAAAAGATTGTCGTATATATTAGGTGCAATCCTTAACTGTTTATTAGAATATGCGAATTTGGTAATATATGGATGACAGAGGTTCATGGCACGGTATCGAGAGAAGCCTCCTCGAATGGTATCCGACAATAGACTCTACTAAATGCAACGACTGCGGTATGTGCATACTGACCTGCGGAAATGACGTTTTCAGGTGGAATATGGACCGGAACGAACCTTTGGTGCAGAACCCGGGTAAATGTGTAATAGGATGCACAACATGCGGAAAGCTCTGTCCAGAGGACGCGATAAGTTTTCCTGATGATCCGAAGAAATTTGTAAGGGGGGTAATCCTGAAATACAAAATATTCCCCAAAGTAAAACAGGATCTGGAGGAGAGGATTCGAAAGTTTCCAGACCATTCAGTGCATCTGAAGGTGATAGAGAATGAGTGAAATTACTGCACAGAATCCCTTTGCTTTCTGGCATGGAATGCCAAGATCTCAAATTCACTGGGAGCCGGTCATTGACGAGAGCAAATGTACCGGATGCGGGATGTGTGTGGTCACCTGCGGTGAGAAGAGGAATGTTTTTGGTTATGATTTCGACAGAAAAAAAGCTGTGGTGATGTATCCGGAGAACTGCATGGTGGGATGCAACAACTGTACCGTGGCATGCCTCTGGGGCGCTATAACGCATCCTGACGTAGCGGAAGTCAAGGAAATATCAAGGAAGATTCCTGAGGATCAGTTAAAGAAGGAAATGGCTGCTAAGTTTAAGGCTAATCCAGCCCTCACGGTCTGATCGAGAAGCCATCGTGAATTTTAGAAGCAGAGAAGAGAAGTTTCGGTGATTGGCCTTCAGGGGTCCATGACAGGAAAACTGCGGAAATCTTCTTTTTCCTCTACTTTTTTCCATATCTCCATGCCTGAAACAAATTCCTCCTCAGTGAAAAGGTTGTTTTCTATGTAGGAATTCCTGTATTTTTCAGCACTGTCAGGGAATACAGTAACGATTCTTGATCCCGGGTTCAGCCCTGCATATTTCAAAGATGCGGAGAAAGCAGCACCCGAGGATAGGCCAACGAAGAGACCATAGTCCTTCAAAAGGCGTAGAACGCCTTTTTTTGCGCTGTCGTCGTCAACGCTATCCCACTGGTCTATAAGATGCATATTCCTCTTCAGGATTGGTGGAACAGAGGATACCGAAAGATTCTTGAGTCCCTGAATGTGGTGATTCGGTACAGGTTCAATTGCAACCGTTACGATTTTTCTGTCGACCTTCTTGAAGTAGGTTGAAAGTCCGGTAATAGTTCCACCTGTTCCTATGCCGGCCATCACGTATGTGACATTCTTGCCTATCTCTCGGACTATCTCGGGACCGGTTGTGAAAAAATGTCCCATAGTATTGGCTTCATTGGAATATTGGTCCAGGTTCACGTATCTGTCCGGAGATTGAGTCATCTTTTGCTTCAGGACATTCAGTGCCCCGTCTATGTTGATTCTGCCGGCTCTGCTCGCCTCATCCTCGACCTCGGTGAGTACGGCACCCGTTGACCTGATCATATTCTTTGTTTCCTCACTGGATGCAGCAGAGACAAGAATTTCAGCTCTGTAACCAAGAATCGAAGCAAGATTAGCTATGGCTATCCCGGTGTTACCGGAAGAAGCTTCTATTATGGTCTTATCCTTTGTGAGTACTCCTCTCATGATTGATGAGTTGATGAGAAAGAATGCAGCCCTATCCTTCACGGACTTGAATCTGTTGTGGTATTCCAGTTTCGAGTAAATCACGGAACCGTTGGTAAAGCGAAATACCGCAATAGGAGTGTTTCCTATTCCATACTTCTTCGCAATTCTGGCGATGTCAGCGTACATAGAGCGACGACCTATCTCCGTTGTTTCCTGCACCAGCGTATATTTATCTTTGTTATTTCTAGTCTACTGTTATCAACGAGATTTTCAGGTCATGCACATTCAACAAATTCAGAATGTAAGGGCTGCGTTCGCGTAATGAGGAGGGGTCTATAAATTCAGCTGGATTTGATCAATTTAAGCATGCTCCCAAAACCTAACATAAGATGACACCTATGGTTGAGAGAGGTTTTAATGATGGCGAGGACAGTTGCAGATGAGATAGTGAATATGCTCGTAAAGTGTGGTGTTGAGAGGATTTATGGCATACCGGGGGATTCAATTGACCCTCTTATGGATGCCATCAGAAGGAATCAGAAAATTCAGTATGTCCAGACAAGACATGAGGAAGGCGCAGCCCTGGAGGCAGCGTTCGAGGCTAAAGTGACAGGTCTGCCGGTCGCGTGCATGGGCACATCAGGTCCAGGATCCATACACCTTCTGAACGGACTGTATGAGGCAAAGATGGATCATGTTCCGGTAATAGCGCTCACTGGCCAAGTTGAAACAGACCTGATAGGATCAGATTATTTTCAGGAGATAAATGTAAACCATCTTTTTGAGGACGTTTCTGTATACAGCCAGCAGATAAACAGTTCTGAAAATGCTGCATATCTCACATGGAGGGCTTACATGGAAGCGAGGAATAAGAGGGGAGTCTCGCATCTTACCTTACCTGTGGACATTCTTAGAATGGAAGTCAAGGGCGACTTCAATTATTTCTTTATTAACGATCTCAAGCCTGTCTATACGGTAGCTCCAGAAACAGCACAGAATCTGATCAACCATAGCAACCGTCCCCTAATTTTCATAGGGAGGGGAGCCATCGGGCAAGGTGGGCGAATAATTGAGCTTGCCGAGAATATAGGTGCTCCAGTAATATATGCACTGAATGCAAAGGGGATAGTTGCGGATTCAGACGAGAGAGTGCTGGGCGGTCTTGGCCTGCTTGGATCAAAACCATCAGTGGTGGCGATGGAAAAATGTGATCTTATAATCTTTCTCGGCACGTCCTATCCTTACAAAGCCTTCATAAATGATGATGTTAAGACAATTCAGGTCGATCTAAACCCGGAAAACATAGGAAAACGTTTTCATGTTTCAGTTCCATATGTTTCAAGCGTTAGTGATTTCCTGGATGCTGTCAAACCTTCGGAAAAGACAGAGAAGTTTTACAGGCAATTTCAGCCAATAAAAAGAGAGTGGACAGATAAACTCATAAAGGAAGAAGAAAGCGATTCAAAACCAATCAGGCCTGAAAGAGTGGTTGCAACTCTTTCCAAAATGGTGAACGAGGATGCCATAATTGTAGTGGACACAGGGAATGTTACGGTATGGGGGATGAGGAATTTCAGGACATCGTCCTCAAGAACATTCCTTTTTTCACCATGGCTCGGTAGCATGGGAGTAGGAATACCAGGCTCAATCGGTGCATCATTCGGCACTAATAAACCAGTTATAGCGCTGGTCGGTGACGGAAGTTTTGCAATGACAATGATGGAACTCATCACTGCGAGGAAGTACAATCGCCCAGTGAAGATAATAGTATTCAACAACTCCAAGCTGGGAATGATAAAGTTCGAACAGGAAGTGATGGGCTATCCAGAATGGGGCGTTGATCTGATGAATCCAGATTTCTCAAAAATAGCTGAGGCAGTAGGGATAACCGGTATAAGAGTGGAAGATCCCCTTAAACTCGACGAATCAATGAAAATGTTCCTTGCTGCAGAAGGGCCTGCTGTACTCGATGTGGTGGTCGATCCTGATGCCAGACCGATGCCACCGGAACTCACATTCAAAGAGGTCAAGGGATACATTACATCGATGTTCAGGGAAAAACTGGGCTCACTTTAAACACTACCCTCATCAATATATATCTCTATACGAAATTTCGGGCGATTTTAGATATCCCTTCATTTGTTGTAGGGTGCTGATCAGCAAATTCCGCCATCTGTCTTGCTGTAAGTGAGTTGGATACCGCCAACCCTATTTCATTTATAAGGTCCGGGGCGTCTATCCCGTAAACCCAGCCTCCGACAATTCTGAAGCTACCCTTTTCGAAGAAAAGCCTAATCTCACCATCTTTTTCGTCATACATCTGTCCTTTTGAATCGGTGGAAAGGTTGTAGCTCCCCTCAACAACGTCCAAGTTCATCCCAGCTGCAACAGATCTGGTAATGCCAACATAGGCAATTGGTGGAAAGGTGAAGATGGACACCGGCACACTCCTGTAATTCATATAGTCAACTGGTTTATCTCCGGCAATTATATTGTTTGCCGCGACCATGGCTTCCCTTACAGCAGCATGGAAATAGGGCGCTTTCCCGTTTACGTCTCCCGTAGCATAAATCCAGGGTATGTTTGTTTGAA
>JAJYZU010000050.1:3249-7296 GCA_021799755.1 Thermoplasmata archaeon | reverse complement strand
TATTATCAGATCTCCAGCTTACCCATATTGTATACGAGGACGCCAAAACCAATGAATGCAAATGTAACCGAAAGCCAGCTTGCTATCTGATGCGGGCCTATTTCTGGCGAGATCGTTGGAAAATACTGGTAAAGTATGAATATTGGAACGGAAAGGATCAACAGAACCAGTGCAAAGAAGATCTCTATCATTTCTATCCTTCTTTTTTTCCAGAGTTCCCTGAATTCTGTCAAAATATTCATGGATAACTCACTCCAATCAAAGCGAAGGCAAAAACGTAAAGAAGCAATGGCAGCAGGATTGTTCTTATCCTCAAACCTGCCCTGACCCCTTTTCCATTTTTCATCAACAATGAAATTAGGAAGAATATCAGCGATACAACCATGAAAACAAGGGAGACTATGAAAAGTGCAAGAAGGAAATCGTAATAATTGCCAAAGACGGGTGACACCATTGACGAGATCGGTTCATTATACATTCTCACGATCGGATATATCACCAGGGTGTACAGGACCATTGGGATAGAACCGGCAATGTATATTATCATGGATAGATAAAATAGAGCCAGCCGCCTGTTAATTATCATCTGTAAATCCCCTCCGCTGCAAGTGATATCAATACGACAAGGGATGTCAGGATCAGATCAATGAAGAGCAATATTGCCCAAACCGTCTGGTAACTTGAGAAAGCCACCGAAGAAATATACCAGAGTAATATCGCAATTACAACCTGTATACCTATGATCATATAAGCTGTTTTGAGTTTATTCATTCTTCACCATATCCTGTTTTGCAAATCTCATTGCATATACTGAAGCAAATGCCACTAACGTAATGCCCCACCACATGTCCATTGTAAGCAGCCTGGTCTGAGTTAGACCGGGTTGTGCGTATCCCCATAACCCCATAATGAAGAGAGCGATGAGATAAAACACCCCGAAGACTGTGATCATCGGCCTTTCAAGAGCCTCTGTTCCCTTGTATCTGTCAATGAAGGGTATGAACAGAAGGGAAATAAGGAAAAATGTGACAAGTGGAACTCCTCCTGTGGTTAATCCATAGCCGGCAAGATCCATTAATTTGTAAACTGGCATTATGTACCAGTCCGGAAACGGTGTCAGCCCATACTGAAGAGAGCCGTATGCGAGTTGCAGTTTCTGGGGAAATGCCGCAGCGAATATGAGCACTATTGCTATGAATATCAGGGATGTGAATACTGTATACAAGAGATTGACCGGAAACCACGGCAGGTTCTTTTTTCTCTGTACTTCTTCAGGTTCGTCCTTTATTCCAAATGGACCAGATTTCTCAAAGAGATAGAAATGCAATACAGTAACAAGGATGATCAATCCTCCCACAATAGCAACATGTAATGAAAGCAGGTGAGCCATTGTCTGGGCAGTTGTTCCATTCCCCACTATGACTGCTACTAGAAAATTGGCAAGAGCTGGAAAGAGCCTTCCAATGACGCTCTTTTCAACAAGTATCTCCATAACATGAAGCGCTGAAAGGCTGATGTATGTCTGCGTGAGGAGATAACCCAGTATGGCCTCAATATATACAAGGACAAAGAGTATGACTCCAAGAATCCACTGGAGCCATCTCCATTTTCCCTTGTAAGCACCTGTGAAATAGGATCTGAACATGTGAACGTAGAGAAGCGCGACCATGGCATATCCCATGTAAAGGTGGGAGGTAAGGAGAAGATGCCCGAAATATACGCTTGATATTATACCTGCAGTCGAGTTATACGGATTTCCCTGCTGGTAGTAATAGAAAAGCAGTATACCAGAAAACCCCAGGTAAAGCAGGGCTGCCAGCAGAAAAGAACCTGTCCAGTAATCCAGGCGGAGTTCCTTCTTGGTTATTGATCTGAGCGATATGTTGTAGGAACCCGGCGGTCCCTTTTCTTCAGTTATTATTTTGGTCAGGTCATATTCATTTTTTTCTGTCATGATATCATTCTCAATAATAATTTCCAGGCCATGGTCCATTCGAACTGCTTACAACGATTGATTTGTATATATTTTCGGTCTGGCTGTAAATTGGAAGCTCCGTCCCTCCTGACAAGTTTTCTTCTTCAACCTGCGATCCATATATTTCACCATTCGGAAGGAACTGGTGTGTCCTGATAACAGGACTTTCACTGTTCATGCCGACCGCATAAAGGTAGTCCGTGGATGTATCATGATGCAGGATGACCTGCGGGAGAGAATGATTTGCCGGACTCGGAGCCGGACCATTATTGTATAGATTGTGCACGCCTTTGGTTGGATCGTACTGGCTCCCATGGCATTTGCAATATATCAGGCCATATTTTGGCCAGTTTGCCGCTGTATACCCAATGAGCTGTGCCTCGAATGGAATGTGCTTGGCTGGATCATAACTTAGCAGTGGCGTGATACAGGCAAGATGCTGGCAGATACCACTGTAAGCAACTATGTTTGAATTCGGTCCCACTCCTCCAGGAATCGACACCCCATTAAGAGCCATAAGTATGTTGGGTTCGTCCTGAAGAGGATAATTGAAGACCATCAGTGGATATTTGCTTGTGGAAAGCCCTGCAACGGGTATATCAGAGGCATGTATCGGATTTCCGTTAGAATCTGTCAGTATCGCAGTCGGATATGTGGAGGAAACCGGAAGGTTTCTTGTTTTCGGAACAAAGTATCTCCATCCTGAAAGCCCACCGACAAGAAGGGCAGCACTAGAAATTCCAACCGCTTTAAGGAATGTTCTCCTTTCATTGAAGGGTCTATTCTTATCGTTTTCAGTGTCTGGCACGATAAATCCCTTAGCTGATCATCTCATCGTATTTCAATAATTATCATGATATCTTCAGATCGCTATTCCATCCTGTCACAGGGATGTTTCAGTAGAGTACCGCTCTGCATGGAGCCCCGTCTTCGAACATCTTTAATGGAAGGCACATAAAATTATATTCGCCAGGCTCTACATCTTTTAGATATAGCCCCTCCATTATTATGATGCCAGCACGCAAAAGCGTTTTATGAACCACAGGTTCGGGTGATTTGAATTTCTCAACTGAAAGATAGTCTATCCCAACAAGTTTGCAACCATCTGCAACAAGCTTCTTAGCCGCATCAAGTGCTATATACGTGAAGGATGTGTCAAAACTGTCATATTTGTTTGAATTGTTTGTTTTGAAAAGTACAATTTTTTCATGCTGCTTCGGTATATCTTTTTCTGTAATTTCCTGGCCGGAGCAGAATACCACAGTTGCCTTGCCCTGAAACTGTTCAAGCGGGATTTCCGATGCTTTCTTTCCATCAGGAAGCATGTGGTAGGGTGCGTCAAAATGTGTGCCTGAATGGGTTTCCATTAAAACACGCGTTATGTGAACATGGTCTTTTTCATGCGTCTTGTAAGCATATTCCTCGTAGTGGGCGTCGCCAGGATATGTGATCATTCCATTCTTCAGCGGAAGCGATATATCAATCATGAAATCAGATTACATCAACGGTTAAGTTCTTTTCCTGATCCCTGCGGGATAGTTCTTGAGTTCATGACCGCAGATTGGACAACTCGACGTTTTTTTCGCGTAAAGATGGCCGCATCCAGTGCATTTATATGTCCACTTGATTATCTTGCCTATCTTTTTCATATTGGCTGATGAAACCTCTATCCCCAGAACAAAAGATGTGTTCTGCATCGAATAGTCATCGGTCACAAGGATACCTGATAGCTGAAGGGCCAGTGCCACAGCATCTATGTCGGTATCGCTCATACGATCTATATCGCCTGTCGATACTGCAGCTTTTCTCACCTTTTCGAGATATTTATTATCCGGCTCGATCACCTTGATTGTATCCATTGACAGGGAAACAAGCCTTCCGATCTTTCCCTTCTTTATCTCTTCGATTACTGAGGGAGGGACAAATATTCCAGGCGAAGTAAGATCGTATTTTCCAGAAAGTATTGCACTTGTATCAAGGATAACGGGTCTTGTTTTGTTGTCAATCATGTCAATTGTATCAACCATATCTTAGTTCCCATGGCAGAATGCATCAAGCCAGTTCATGACATC
>JAJYZU010000050.1:0-3149 GCA_021799755.1 Thermoplasmata archaeon | reverse complement strand
AATTCGAAACCAGCAACTATACCAAGGACGCCATTCTGACCCTTGTGCGAGTTCTTATCAGGCAGAATATAACTAAGAAAATCGCCTGGTCCCACAACGTTTTCGAAGCCATTTTCGAAGCCTATGTCCTTTATGATGACCTCTCCCGGGTATTTGTAGCCTGGTATTGCCTTGATGGAATGCATCGCAACTGTAAATTCTGGCCTGACTGATATCTTGGACCCAGCCCCGCTTGGCACATCCACAGAAATAACAGGCTTACCTGAATCGTTTATCATCCGGATGATGTCAGAATATTCGGGGGATGGATCTCCTTTAAGACCTGTTCCAAGGAGACCGTCCATCAATATATCAGCATTCTTTATTTCATCAGGTAATGCTTTTCCAGAGACTTTCTGGAACGTTATGGATCTTAGAACATTCCTGACATAATCGGAATGGATACTTTCCTCACCCTTAGTGAAAAATATCCGCACATCCATTCTGGAACCGAGGGATTTCGCGGCGAAGATAGAATCTCCAGCCTTGTTGCCAGAACCGCAAAATATCAGCATAGTCTGGGCGTCCGGAAAATGCCGTATAATCTCCTCAGCAACGGCCCGTCCTGCATTAGCCATTAATGGTTCCACTGATCCATGCAGGTACCTGTAGTTAATGTCAAGTTTCCTGGAATCTTTGACCGTTATTGTCACTTTATGATGCTCCCTGTTGCTAGTTTCCACAGGTAAAGATCGAATATACCTGGCTCCATTGAATATTTTTCAGATATCTCTATCATTTTTTCCTCAATTTCTATGTATCTTTTGGATGTCATTGAGCCGATACGTATATTTAGCATTTCTGAAAGGATTGACTGTATGTGCTTATCCAGGATGGCAAACTTGAAAATACCGACGTTCCTCAAAAAATGGGATGCTTCTTTGTACCCTATTCCAGCTACATTCTGAACAAGATATTCTCTGGAACCTGTAAGATCACTCGATTGTACAATTTCAGGTAAATCATACATTATTGATCTTGCACTTACAATGAACTTACTTCTGACATTATAGAACCTGTATCTTACAAGATGCAGCAACCTGCTAAGATCATATTCTGACATGGAAATGAGCCGTCCGGTTCCAACTATTTTCTGTGTTCTCAGCCCCATCTCGGCTGATGTATTAGCAGCCAGTATACAGAAGCAAAGCTCGGAAAATAATTCTTCTGCAGTTGCTCTTCTCATCATAATAAATTCATCCCTCTTCTCCAGTATGTCTGAAGATGAGGGTGACAGGATAAGCGACGTTATCTCATCATGAAATTCCATAAAAAATTTTAAAATTATTTGAAGACTTCGTACATCTTCTTTGCTTTGTTGAGTCTCTCCTCAACATGCTTCCATGATACGTTTTTCATGAATGCATCAAGGTATGGGGCCCTCTTTGGACCATAGTCTGTGTAGTAAGCATGCTCATAGACGTCCAGGGCAAGAATCAGGATTGCATTCCATATTCCGTTTGTGTTGTGCGCGTCGGCGCCTATATTCCTGAGTTTTCCCGTGTTGAGATCAAAGACAAGAAGGGACCAGCCCCTGAATGCAATACCCGTGGCCTTGAAGTCCTCAACCCATTTTTCATAACTGCCGAAAGAGGCCTCAATCTCCTTCTTTACGCTTTCTGGAACCTTTGAATCCTCCTTGTGGAGGCCCTGAAAATAATACTCATGCAGAAGAGAGCCATCATAATTGAAAGTCTCCTCATTCTTGAGTTCCCTGAATTCGCTGTAGTTCTGGTTTGCCTTGCTTCTGTCCACGGATGGTAATTTCTCCCATATTTCGTTGAGTTTGTTCACGTAGCCCTTATAATGGGTCTCAAAGTGATACTCAATCTGCTGGTTGCTTATGCCATCGAGATCCTTTGGCTTGGCGTTTTCTTTTAAGTTCCATTTTTCTGCCATTTTTTCACCGTTTTGAAATTAAGACTTAATTAATAACGTTTATCTTCGCCGCAGGCAGGTTCAAAAATGTAAAGATCCATTGTCTTGGAATTATCTGTTTCCCGCCTTGGTATGTGTGTTTTCGCAATAGAGAGCCATTCCTCGAATGTGATATCATCGCTGGTCCTGAAACGGCGGATTTCAGCGTTGCAGCTAGAACAGTAAAGACCTGAAAAAATCAAGCTTGAGCATATCAGGCAGTGTCTGTTCTGTGGCATTCCATTACCCATCGTGAACATGATAAATAAGTTTCGAGCCTGAATTCAGTTTTTAACAGAAAAATAAAGGCGTATTAAAGCAAGTTGCGAAAGTTTTAGAATGCCAGATCTTAATCCCTTTTCTTAATTGATACAGAATAATAATTCAATCGTCCTTGAACATGGTATCAGTATCCTCCCCTCCCCTGAAATAAAGGGACATGGAGGCATAAACCTCTTCGAGGCCGAGCATTTCCTTTGAGGATACGGGAATAGTCTTGCCGATTGTGTTTATTTCATGAAATGCATGGATTATCTGGTTAAAGTAATTCTTGTCCATCTTCTGCCTTTCTTCCATGAATGCCTCCTGCAGCCTGTCCGTGTCCTCTTCCCATCCTGTTATCCGGGATATTTCCTCATCAGGGAGAAGATCTGATTTATTCAGCACGTTGACGGATGGCTTAAAGAATCTTGATATTACGGATCCATAGAGTAATTTCTGCGAAATGAATCCAGAGGGGCTCGAAGAAATCACGGAATCTGATATGAATGCAATTACTGCTTTTCCTCCCGTAATAGCATCAACAAGTACAGGGGAAGCCTGGCGGAAGGCAAAAAGCTCTATCTGACCGGGTGTATCGAATATTACATAATAATCCTCGAATTCTTCAAGGGGCTTAAGAATAGCCTGGTAATTCTCAAGCATAAGATCAGCCGCAACTATCTGGGCGCCGTTGGGCCCGAGTGAGTATTCAGACATGACCTCGCTCAAAGAGAGTATCTCCCTTATGTCAAAATCTGGTTCGTAAGGAAGAAATTCCGCCCCGGGATCGAGATTTACTATTGCTGAATCAAGACCCTGTGATATCATCCAGTCCTTCAGGGCGCCGGAAAAGGTTGATTTTCCTGTACCTGCTGGTCCGACAGAAAAGACAGATCCGATCAATTGTCATCACCAAAAGACTCCAGGCTGTC
>JAJYZU010000049.1 GCA_021799755.1 Thermoplasmata archaeon | reverse complement strand
TATATGGACGCCCGACTTCTGGTATTCTTCCTCTGGAATCAATAACTCTTCTGCATTCATCAAAGCACCTTTAATTAATACGCAATGGGTGATATTTCGATCGCATATATTTATTGTTGCATTTCTGATGCTGCGACTGTCTGCTCGCATGGCTCCATTTCCACAGCGATGAAAGCCAGATCTTCAGGTGCAGCCTCCAGCCCTCACGTACTGCCCAGGATATATCTCGTTGTCCGGGACACCTTTCTGAACTGGTGTAACCGGTACTGTATTCTCTGGGAAAGGATCAGGCAGGGGCGTAACAGAGTATCCTGTCTGGAGGATATACTGCTTCACCGCCTGCTGGTTATACTGCACGCAAAATGTGCCCGGAGAGCCCAGGGTCACTTCATAGGCTGTCATGACATTTATCTGGGCCGCATCCGGAATCCCGCCTTCCAGTATCTCTATTACTGATTGTGGGGGTACTCCAAACACGAAGCAGGCCAGATCGTTTTTGGATCCAAGGTTTAACGGGGCCAAGGCGTAGTTCGAACCCGGGCCTTGAGGAGTGGCCGCCGAGACCTGGTCTGATCCTAACCAGAAGGCAGAGGGCTGTTCGTTAATTTTCCCGGTGTACACGGCATAGAAAGCGTTGCCGAAGTAATATGGGGGAGAGATGTTCACAACCCCCCTGTAAAGTACGCAAGCGGCATATCTCGACGATGTATTGGAGAGGCGATAAGACACCACGTCTTTCCCATACTGAGGTGCGTTTGCGGCAGAGACAGAAATTGCAGAAACAGCTGGAGAAACACGTCTCGGAACCCTCAGTATCATAAGCTTCCGGTCGAGGTACTCAATTTCCCTGATTATCATAGATACATTACTTAACACTCGATTAAAAATGTAACCCATGTCGTTGTGCAACAATCAGCGGTTAAAATTTTCAGTATTTCAACGCCATCCTGATAAATGGACATTGTAAAAAAATAGTTGATTTATCCCTAATTTGCGCTGCTTGATCGAAATCATGAAATATGTCTTTCGCATTACGTGACATGCGACTGAGGAAGGCGCCATACACTGAATTCAGGAGAGTTTCGACCTCATTGGATTACTTTACTTCCATGGATTCTTCCCCCGTTTTACTGGTCAGCAACATTCCCATGAGGAACATGATCTGATCAGCTTCATGAACCCCGTGTGTTCCCAGTGCCGCTCAAGGAACATTGTGAGGAATGGCACATGCCTCAGGACCATGGAAACTGGGGACAGTATTCAGAGACACATCTGCAGGAACTGCGGATATTCCTTTGTTGCAAAGCCGGCCAATTACGGTTATGGAAAGCATTTTCCCGATGACATAAGGGAAAATTGTTTGAGAACAAGAGTTAAAACTTGACTTCCGCATGAGATAAATTATCACGATTTTTACAAACTCCCTTATCTATTGTTTCTCCTGGTATTCATTCCGGTTTTATGTATGTGCATATTCGATGCACACATCCATAAATACTCCCACATCACTGCACATTGTGTTCCTTAGGTATACAAAGGTCAGAAGAGGATCCGCAATGCTGGAATATGCATCCATAGCTGAGAGAAAGGTTGAGGACAGGAAGCAGAAAACCAATACCCTGAAATACCTCGGTCCGGTAAAGTCCGACACGGACAGGGAAAGATACCGGAAAATATTTGATGGATACGGTGAAGCCATGAGGAAATTCTCCTTGAATGATCTGAAGATCAGTCCGACATTGACCGCATGTATCTGGCAGGCAGGGTGTACTATCCATGGGAATTGCACATGAGCGAAGACAACGTATACAGATCCTTGGACCGCCTCATCGCAAAGAAGGATGAAATGGATATCGGCATATTCAGTTTCCTTAAGCCGGACACATCGGTTGTGCATTACGATCTCATGTCATCATATTCTGAGGGTCGCGAAAACAATGAAGAAGAGGGGGAAGGGCAGATCGTCATCGGCCTTATCATGGCAGACGGAATCCCGATACATCATGAGGTCTGGCCTGGAAACACCATGGATTCGAAGACGCTTGAATCCACCATATCTGTTCTGAAGGATAGGTTCGGAATAAAGAATGTGACATTCATCGCGGACAGGGCATTCGGAAGATCAGGATCACTGGATCTTTTGGATCAGAATCTATATATTACAGCAGTGTACGGATGGGATCAGCCATACCACAGAATACTCATGGAGACGGATTTCACGGATGGCCAGTTGATGGATCATTTGATCATGCAGAAGGTTGCCACAAGCATGGACGATATGATGAAACTCGATTCGACGGAAGATCAGGAAAGGACTGCGGAAAAGAGGAGATACATTGCAGCATACAACAAACAGAGAGAAAAGCTCGACCTGAAGGATCTCAATGATAAACTTGCTATTGTAAAGGGGGAGATGTCAGAGATTACGGATCAGAAGGACCTGAAGAGATCCATGTGGAAAATGAAATCCCTTGTGAAGTTCTTAGCAAGTGGGACAACGCTGAACTAAAAGAGGATCGACACCCCGAAAAGGATTGCAGGGAGGTTCCTGATCGTCACCAATACCGATATCCTGGAAAGCGATGTTGTTATGGCATACCAGGAACAGTGGCAGATCGAGCGTTCCTTCAAGACAATAAAATCCCTCATCGGGATCAGTCCAGTATATCACCGGAAATCTGACCTGATCAGGACTCATGTCTTTGTATGCGTATTGTCCCTTCTAATTTCAGGGATCATGGAAAAACGCACCGGGAAATCGATAAACAGTATAAGGAAAGATCTGAACCGCCTGTATGTCGTCCCTGTGAATGTGGAAGATAGAGATCTGTACATCTCATCGGAAAGCAGGGAAGTTTCTGGCATCCTGAAGAGTCTGGGGTTGCCGTATCCCAGAATCTCTGAAAATGCACATACATAATTTTCTATAATTCATAAAAAACTGTGTAAAACCAAGGGTCTGCATGAGACAGTGATAAAGAATATCATGCGGAACTCAAGTTTGAAGGAACTGAGGAGGAAGAGGAGGGAAATATTCCAGTACCTTGGCTATTCCAATGCAGGCAAGACCAATAATGTGGCTGAGCACCATTTCTCCATAAGGTCCGAGCTCCTGAAGAGGAGGTTCAAGACCGATCACGAACTGCTAAAGACATCATACTGATATCACAGGCTATCAACGGAGAATTGGCAGTCACGTTTTCACAACGAAAGGGGGAATCTGGAGAATCAACAAAGATGTTACAATGTCACAATCAGGAAAGATTCAATTACAGCACCAATTATGATCAACAATACTGAAAGGGCCATGTAATATCCTAAGTTCAATAGTTGAATCTTGCTCTGGGTGACGAAGTACTCTTTTTTTTCATTTCTCAACAAGGATTGAAGATAATAGAGAAATACTTCAGTAACTGAGATAGCACTGGCGATCCCAAAAACGTATCCCATTGTCTCGGGAAAGAACTGAGGAAGAATAAAACGCACAAATGAAATTGCCCCGTTCGAATGATTTAACGAGGCTATTATGTTTGTCTCCAGAATATTGGAGGAGAAGAGACGAACGAATGTACCTATCAGTATCGTTAACCCGCCAAACATATAGCCCAAAATATCAAGGACCAAGTTGTTGCCAATTATGGAGTAGAAAGTGCTATAGATATTGTAATTTGATGAGTCTCCAGACGACAACGTGGTAGAGGGCAATCCAGCAACTTCGAACGTGAACAAGATTAACAGTATAAGGAACGTTGAGTAGTACATAAACATGGAAGAATACAAACCTTGCCAAAAACTCTGTTTTAATTCATCTTTTTCTGTGGCTACTACAACATCAAAGTAATGATCGACTAAAGTCTGCATCTTTTGTCTGAAAACGATAACGAACAATGCATTACCTAAGTTTGCAAGAAAAAAAGACTTAACCAAGTTTCTTAGGCTTGATAAAGCAAATATCTGGATTGACGGGAGTTCATATTTTGCAACAATTCGGAAGCCAAAAATGTTGGTTCCAATTCCAACTCCACTTCCAGATTCAAAGGTGTAATAGAGAAATGAGATAATGAACAACGAAGCAATATTAATCCAACCAGTGCTTGTAGCGAATATTAGGTTAACGGCAGCTAGAAAATTCAATTTGTACGCTAAGAACACTCCTAGTATGACAGGTTTCACGCCAAACGAATAGGTCAACAAAGCAGAAACCGGCACCAGGAACGACTGCTCCACAACGTAACTTACGTACCTGTTCGGAATGCTAGCGAGCTTCAATGGCCGTGAACCCCCAGATGTTTGAGCCTTTTCAGGCATAGAGCTTCAATTCTTCGCAGTTTATTCTGAGAAAGGTGCGTCCTTAAATAGGAACAGGATTTCTCCAGAACGCCTTTAATGCTTCTATTCTCATCTTGCAATTCAACTGTCAACCGGTCCGCTCGGTATTCTTGTCCCGCAAGATGCCACCGTAGAGCAATTAGAAGTGTCAACGAAATTGCTGAAAAGGAAATAAGGATATAGATAAGAAATTGATCGATCCCGCTGAATAATAGCACTAATGCCAAGGTAATGAGTAAACCTCCAAGCGAAATTGTAAAGAGTAATGCCAAAAGATAGGTGACCGTAAGGTCTCTGTATAAGTAATGACTAAGCTCATGTATAATCAGTGCCTTTCTCTCATCTTGGTTGAGAGACGCGAAAAAAGAGCTGAACACAAAAATTCTAGGAGTCTTTCCCCTGATTGAGAATGCAGGAGACGAGGCTCTCGAAAAATGCTGATCAAATATCCTGTAAATCTCTATGTCTCTTCCGAGGATATTATGTCCCTCTTCCGAATACTGTCTGGATAGGGCATCATCAAAGATTGCGCCTTGAATTCGCCAGTCTGAGGGTCCGCTTCCAGTCCGTTTCCTTACAACAAAATATTGTCTGGACCCCAATGATGCCGCTAAAGTTAAAGCATTTATGAATATGAACAGTTCCGAACTCGAACTGATAATGGTGGTTACATAAAACCACTCCACCGCGAAGACTGCCCCGCTGGCAGTTATCCAAATAATAAAAGAAATCGCCCAACTCCTGAACGATTCTTTCGTCTGGGTCAACGCCGCCTCATACCATGTTCACACATCTACAGGGACACGATCACTCAACTAAAATCCTACAATAACGCTGCCTATGAAAATCAGAACCCCCCATCCTACTGGTGAGGACAGAAATGCCAGAAGAGCCGTTGCAATTGCCGAATCTGAAAATAAACCAGCCGCAAGGATCGCCCCGGCAGCATCTTCTATACCTACCCCTCCGAGAACGAAATAAAACGCAGCTTCAAGTCCAACATCCGAAAATGCATCCGTAATAATGTCCGCAAGCAAAGCAATTGATGGTTTAGCGCCCCAGTGAGTGAGTTCGTAATCGATGAGATCGCCAGTGGCACCAACGTTCAAAGACACCGTACGCATGGGAGTACTCCCAGCCGAGAAATCGAGGGGAATCGCACTGCTTGCTGCCGTTGTTGCTAAGGTGTATACCGGGACTCCGACGACTGTTAAAACGAGACCGATTGTCACAAAAGCTAGGACACTTTTCTTCCAGTAGTTATTAGATCCTTTCGCATGCAATGGCCTTTCCTGCCCTTCTTGGACTACCATTTGACTCCATAATGGATTTATGAGGTGTGTACTCTCATTCACACAAACTTCACGAATCACAACTATATTAACCTTTCTACGAAAAGACATTGTCAAAATTTAGTTGATTTTTTCCTGACAGGTACTGCGGAACCGAAATCATGAAATATGTCCTCCGCATTACATGACATGCGACTGAGGAAGGCGCCATACACTGAGTTCAGGAGAGTTTCCACATCACCAGATGATTATGTTTCAATTGATTCATCTTCCGTCTTTCTGGTAAATAACATGCCCATGATGGACATGGAGCTGAAGGATCATAATCTGATCAGCTTCATGAGTTCAATGTGCCCGCAATGCCGCTCAAAGAACGTGGTGAGGAATGGTACCTGCATCAGAACCATGGAGAATGGTACAGTATTCAGAGAGACATCTGCAATGACTGCAGATATTCATTCGTTGCAAGGCATCCAAATTACGGTTATGGAAAGCATTTTCCCGATGACATAAGGGGAAATGGTTTGAGAACAAGAGTTAAAACATCTCTAAGGAAGGCAGCTGATCTCTTCCGCATTCTCGGCAGCGTGATCATATCGCATGAGATCATCAGGAAGAACATACCGGCACCACTGAAAGGAATGATGGAATCATCCGGTTACTTTGTGTACGACGAGCGGCATGCGCACATTGACGGTGTGGAGAAATACCGTGCCTTATTGAAGGATGCAAAGACAGGCGGTTTTGTGGAGGAGAACCTTGAAGACCTGAATGAGGAGACCCCTGTCACCTTCTTCATGAAGGCGATCTCAAGGTTCACGATGCCGGATCATATATTCATGACCACCGACGGATACCATTATGAATCCGTCCTGGAAAGAGTGTCATCAAATCTTGGAATACGCACAAGAAGGCAGAGATGCCTCTTCCATATCGAGAAGGATCTTGCACACAGGATCAAAGATGCCGGCAGGGAGAATGATCTTGATATGGCAAGAGGCTGATCAAGTATATGTTTTTCCAGAACAGGACAAACATGGACAGGCTGGGAAAAAACAGGGATGCGGTCATGAAACTGACGGGCGGAAAGAGTGAATCGGAAACCGTTGACCTGATCTTTTACAAGCTCAACAGCCTTTACGGGGATGATGGCATAATAGGGAGCTTCCTCACCTTTATGAGGAAGCACAGGAAGGAGATGTTCCTCTACCTAAAGAATCCGAAGGTGGAGAAGACCTCCGATCTTGCAGAACAGCACTTCTCCATACAGTAATGGCTGTTCAAGCACCGGTTCAAGACAAAGGAAGGGCTGCTGAGGACATCCTACTTGTATCACCAGTACTTATCAACCGGTTTTTGACAATGTCGATAAATGCTAAAATATAACCCTGCCATTGTATAACCATGGCCAGGGAACATACTGTTGAAGACTATCTGGAACTCAGGGTAATTTCTTCCGCTGAAATCACGCCAGATGGATCCAGCCTCGTATTTGCAACATCCAGAACGTACAGGGAAAAGGGAAAAACCATCGAGGGGTCCATTGTCATAAAGCACTTCGGGAATCAGGACATCTCAAGGGAACTCTTCGAGGCGGATACAAGGAATTATGCGCCTGCCATAAGCCCGGAAGGCAAGCGCATCGCATATCTGCAGAAGAGGGATAAGGCAAACAGTCTTGTTATATATAATATAGATAACGGCCAGG
>JAJYZU010000048.1 GCA_021799755.1 Thermoplasmata archaeon | reverse complement strand
ATAAATCCGGACTGTGGACTCAGGACCAGAAGCAGGGATATTGGGTACAGCAAGCTCAAGAACATGGTGGATGCCAGAAACATGGTGCTCAAGGAACTTCAGTAATATCATCTCCATTAAATTTATTTAACGGCGATGGAATCCGCAACATAAGACGCAGGCCTAGTCAAAAAAGTTCTTTGGCGGGCTTCTTTTTCTCCGAAGTAGCAAGGCAACATATGATATATAAATCCCTATTGCTGCGATTATTGCAAGGTTGGCAAACAGGGAAACATAATTACCATTCTGTATCTCAACGTTGTCGCTGGTGGTCAGGTATCCGTTGGAAAGGAATGCAACGACCTTGAAATAATAGGTCGACACATTTGGAACCATCGTGATGACCTGTGACGTTGCACCCGCTGGAACCTTTATCATGTGAGGCGAATCAAACGAAGGAGAGGTGGAATAGAAAATTTCGAAGTAGGAAACATTTCCCTCATTGAAATTGTAGCTCCAGGAAATGTAGTAAATGGAAAACAGGAGGGAAAAAGACCTGTTGATCTTGACAACCAAATTATTGAAGATTCCCATGAAGTTCATCGTGACATTATCTGAAATGTTCGTGGAAAACGTGGAATTCATCCAGTGGATCCTGTAATTGGGATATTTGAAACTCACGGATGAAAATCCAGGCTTCAGGAATAGGATAAAGTAACCACTCGACGTGGTATATGCGTAGGAAAAATCGGATGAAACGTTTACGCCGGACAGCGGGAAACCAAAGGTGTAATCCGTCACATTTCCCGAAAGGGTGATTATGCTGCTGTTAACGGGTACCATCTCAATCTGAACAGTGTAGTTCGCTCCCGGATCAAAAAAATACCTTTCTGACAGGTTATTGAAATTTCTGAGCGAAAGATTGAGGTAGTGGTTGCCAGGGCTCACATTAATGGTGGACAACCCAATGCTGGTGTACATTATTCCGTCAACATTAAGGTCAGCCGCACCTGGAAAAACGTCAAGCGACAAGTTCGCGGGGTATGGGCTGAGGGAATAATTCACATATTTCTGTGTTCCGACTGTTATGTTTTCTGAAATCCGATGATATCCCGGTGAAAAAACGCCGACGTTATTTTGCCCGGCGATGTATGGGATTGAAAGATTGTTGAATCTGTCCAGAGTGAAGTTGTAATAATAGAAGAAGTCAACAACTACTGTGACGTTGGTACTGTATCCCGATACAGGGTTTTCAAAATCAGATGGAATAAGTACTATGTCTGGTACCGTTATGTTTCTGGTAAGGTTGAACGATTGCAGTTCAGCTGTGATCTCATATTTCCCGGCCGATCCGAAATTAATGACGTTCCCGGAAACGCTTGATCCCGTTGAATTGACAGACCACTTTATGCTACCTGCAGTGTAACCCGGAACGAAAAATGTGTAGGACGGGTTTGGTGCAAAATCACCATTGAACATTATACCTTCAGCAACAGGCGCACTGCCAAGTATATATGTGTCAGGAGGCTTCGTAGAGTGTGAAGTGTTCAAGTAACCATGATCGTATGTGATGGAAATTGTGTCATACCCGGAACCAAGGGAAGAAAATCCACGCTCAAAATAAGATTGTGGAACAGCAACCAGATTTCCCGCATGCAATGATATGCTGGAGAAAGAGGCAGATGGTATGGTCGTAAAGTTTCCCTGCGGATCGGTGATCTCAGCCCCCAGAGAGTCGTTGAACCAGCCCCCCCTCATGAAATAGGCATTGAGGTCCATCACAGATGAACCCGCTTTTCCGTAAAATTCCGTACCCACTTTTTGGATTGTGAGGGGGAGGACAATATGGCTTCCGGAGTAGGAAAGCGGGCGGAAATTCTGGAAGATCATGCCACCGGAGGCACCAATGAAACCATAAGAGGCATTCTTCCCATAAATCTTGATCCCAAACTTGAGGAAGTTGAGGGGGTTTGAATAGAATGACAGGAAGTAATAGTCGCTTCCATAAAGGATGCTGTTATTCCCGACTGAAACGGAAAGGCTGGCACTCATGGTTGAATAGTTGAATCCGGTGCCCGATACCTCTACGACGGATCCGAAAGGCTGCATAACCAATCTAGAGATGTTGAGAAGATTAGAAACTATGGGCGTACCAAGCCCCGTAACCGGGTTCCACCCCGCTGATGCATAATAATAACCGTTATTGCCGGACGTTATCTGGGTGAATGCCTGAGTGTAATATCCTGTGGATGCAACAAAATAGAGCATTGGTGATACAAGTCCCAGGCTCCGGCCGTTGAATTGATCCATCATGGCTATGATAGCTGCCCAGACAGGAGTGGAAAGGCTCGTTCCACCAACAAACATGGAGTTTCCCTGGGATATTATCTCAACTCCAGTCTGTGGACTTGCGTCAAGCGACACGTCGGGGACTCCTCTGTTTGTGGAATTCTTGATCATCAGCCTCTGCCATGCAGGAACATTAAAATAGCTGCTGAATCCGCCTCCGCTTCCGTAGGTGGTTCCCTTACTGAACCCTCCCCATGCGGACTGTGTAAACACTCCGTTGAAAAGTCCGAGCGTCGTTCCACCCACTGCCAGTACGTAAGGATCTGATGCTGGAAAATTAAGCGCAAGTCCTGATGTGCCATCATAGGCACCCTGATCGCCTGAAGCCGCAACCACGGTTATGTTATAGAGTGTAGCATTGTAAAATACATTATTCATAGCGTTGAGCATCCCGGCATTCTGTGATGGATTCTCATAGCTTCCCCAGCTGATGGAAATAATGTTTGCCAGTCTGTTCTTCACAACGTATGAAAGACCGTTGTCAAGGCCATTTGAAGCGTCGGGAGAGAGGACAAGTAATATCTTTGCATAAGGTGCCATCGCATGGGCCCATTCAACATCAAGGGAAGTCTCAACCGCCCATGAATAATTGTAAGCCATCGGTGTCTTGTTCTGGTAAATTATCTGTAGATTTACTGGGGGAAGATTTGCTGCATAGTCGAAAGCCCTCAAATCATAGCTGAGCTGTGGGTCGCCATAGGCGTCAATTATTGCGATTGTCTCATTTTTTCCATTTATTCCGTGCTGATAATCCCATTTGAATGAATATGCAGATGCTATCTGGGATGGCAGTAGGGGAAAGTTGTTAGAATTCACGGAAGTATAGTTAAGGAGTGGATAGTAGAGAAAACTGTTTTCAATTGGCTTCAGTGAAAACATTTCCTCCAACGAGAGTATTTCCTGCGATCCGTTCAGGATTTTTCCCTGATTCCCAGACAGCTCTATAAAATAGCCGTAATTCACAACATCAATTCCGGCTGGACTCAATTCCCTGAAGAGCGAAGTGTATGCTGCATTCGAGGAAGCTGGATTATAGAGTTCTATGGATGCAGTACTGTTCCCGGCTTTCTGAATCTGAGGGTTTATGATCATGGACGAATAATCCTGCGATGAAACGCCTGCAAAATATGTGAATGACAAACAGACAATGAAAATGGCAGTAACGAGCGCAACGATCCTTTTCATTCGATACCTACAAAAGGTAATTATCAGATATTAAATATACGTAACGCGAAAATGGAACTGAGTTTTAGTGACAACCACCTGAGGGAGATTTTTAGGGAGTACTATTCGGCATTTATTCCAAACGGTCCCGAGATGATATCATCAAGGGAAATAGGATATATACCATTCGGTGGATCAATGACGAGACACCTTAACATACCCACGCATGACGAGCTCAAAAAGTTTGTGAGGCAGAAGGTACCCAGACACATCTACTATTCCGCAGCTTATTACAGGAATTCCTCTGAAAGAAACATGCAGGATAAGGGGTGGATGGGTTCAGAACTGATCTTCGATCTCGATGCGGATCACATCAAGGATGCAGACAAACTTTCCTATGGTGAGATCCTTGATCAGGTCAAATCACATACAATTAGACTAGTTGAGAAATACCTCGTGGGCGATTTCGGATTCAATCCGGAAGAGATAAAGATATTTTTCTCTGGGGGCAGGGGATACCATGTGCACATCGTAAGTGAAAAGGTCTATGCCATGGATGCAGATATGCGAAGAGAAATATCCAATTATGTGAGGGGAGAGGGTCTCAGCATTCAGGACATAAGGAAGACAATTCGGCATGTTGATATTGAGGAATCCGGATGGATAGGATCATTCGACCGATACCTTTCCAGTTTCTATTCAGGACTCCACAATGAGAGCGAGAACAAAATCCTGAAGGAGATCATGGGAAGCAGGTCATCACGTTATGCTGAAAAAATCAGCAATAAACTGGTTGACAGGGTACAGAGACTGACCATTCTATCTACGCCCGGAATCAAGAAATATTCCATAATGGACGAGGACGATGAGACTGTTGCTGGTCAACTCCTGAACAGATTCGTCGATTCGAACCTCTGCGAAATAGACAGTCCGGTGACCTCTGATCTTCATAGACTGATACGGTTACCGGGCAGTCTACATGGGAAGACCGCTATGATGGTGAAGCAGGTCGAAATGGATTCTCTTGGAAGTTTTAACCCTCTCACAGAAGCCATACCCGACCCTTTCAAAAATGGAGAAGATAATGTTGACATAAGAACTAAAACAAGCATAATTATGAATGATCAGAGTTTCGACCTAAATGCGGGAAGGGACAAGCTGCCAAGATATCTTGCCCTGTATTTGGTCGCCTCAGGAAAGGCACAATTTATATAAATTATTATTTGATAATTATTGTAAAAAGTTTAATATAGGTCGCACAGATATTGAAAAAGGTGATATTTTGGAACTCAAAAAGAGCAAGACACTTGAGAATTTAAAAGCTGGATTTGCGGGTGAAAGTCAGGCGAACAGAAGGTACCTGTACTTTGCACAGAAAGCGGACGAAGAGGGATATCAGGAAGTTGCCACAACCTTCAGATCGACAGCAGACGGGGAAACTGCTCATGCATTCGGGCACATGAAATATCTGCAGCAGGTGGGCGACCCTGTTACGGGAGAACCAATAGGGACAACTGAGCTCAACCTGAAATCCGCCATTGCAGGTGAGACCTATGAATACAGTCAGATGTATCCCGGATTTGCAAAGGTGGCAAGAGAAGAGGGGTTTGAGGACATAGCGCACTGGTTCGAAATACTTTCAAAGGCGGAGAAGGCCCACGCTAAGAAATACGAGGACACACTTAGCAAGATAAAAGCGTGATTTTACGTCTCCACAGAACATAAGCAGATCCGAAATCCTGCCTTACAGACAGTATGGCAGGGAAAGGGATCGGATAACAAAGCATATAATATCATTGGAGAACAGCAGAAGAATATCCTCATCGACGTTCAGCTATCTGTTCGAGAACAGAGAAACAGTTATGAACCAGATAAATGAAATGATTTACATTGAGAGCATAGAAGACGAGTCAGAGATTGAGGACCTTATTAGTATTTATTCGGAACAGCTGCCAGACGAAAGGACTTTGAGCGTGACGATGTTTATAGAAATCACCGATGAGAAGGTTCTCAAGGAATCCATGCTGAAACTGAGCGGAATCGAAAACACCATATATCTTATATACGACAACAATGAGATAAAAGCGATTCCCGAAGCTGGGAGATCGACCGGCAATCTTGAATCAACACTTCAATACCTGAAATTTCGATTCAGCGGATCAGACCTGCAGAAGTTCAGGAACTCCACTAACGCATTCATAGAATGCAGGAAACAGGGATATCAGGAAGTGGCTAGGATCCCGAGGGAACTGCTGGACAATCTCAAGAGTGAACTCTCCGAGTGAATATTTTTTGCAAAATTAGAAGAACTGCCAATCCTTTTGAATTATTTACTGAACAAACATTTATCATAACAAGTTACAATCTGGATAAGGTTTAGATGTTCGCGCTCAACGAGTCGGAATCAGAAGTATTGAAATTTGTCACGGAATTTGCCCAGAAAGAGATCAAACCTCTCGCCAGAGAGATTGACGAAAAGATGGAGGTGCCTGAATCACTCATACAGAAAATGCGTGAAATGGGTCTGTTCTCATCATATATTCCTGAAAAATATGGCGGATCCGGTTTAAGTTTTAGTTTTCTCATTCAAGTTATTGAGGAAATTTCCAAGGCATGTCCCAGCACCTCTCTCGTGCTGGACGGTGCTCTTACGCTCTTTGCTGAACCGGTTATAATGTTTGGCAGCGAGGATATAAAGCAAAAATACCTTCCAAGAGTAGCCGGGGGAGAGATAGGCGGCCTGGCGATAACAGAGCCAGGTGCAGGTAGTGATGCCGCCTCCATAACAACCTCAGCCGAGAAAGTTGGGGACAGCTACGTGATCAACGGAACCAAAACATTCATCTCGAATGGCAGACTTGCTAAATTTTTTGTGTTTGACGCAGTTACTGATAAGTCCAAGGGACACAGAGGCATCACTGCATTCGTGGTAGATGCAGGAACTCCAGGGCTCAGGATCAGCAGGGACATACACAAGATGGGAATACGGGGCTCAAGCACTGTGGAACTTGTATTCGATAACATGAAGGTACCATCCTCAAACATACTGGGAAAACTCAACGAAGGGTTCAAGGTAATTATGGAGACGCTGGATGCCGGCAGGGTCGGGGTTGCTGCACAGGCACTGGGAATCGCAGAGGCCGCATTTGAAGAGGCCGTGGATTACGCAAGGCAGAGGAAGCAATTCGGAAAAACCCTTTCTGAATTCGAAGGAATACAGTTCATGATAGCGGATATGGCAACAAAGATAGAGGCAGCAAAGCTGCTAACTTACACTGCTGCAAAGGCGTGGGAAAAGGGGGATGATTCAGTGAAGCTATCCTCTATGGCCAAACTTTACGCGTCCGATGCAGCAAACCAGATCGTTACGGATTCTCTCCAGATATTCGGCGGATATGGATACACGACAGACTTCGACGCTGAACGGCACATGAGGGATGCCAGAATTACCCAGATATACGAGGGTACCAATCAGATACAGAGGGTGATTATTGCAAAGGAAATACTAAGGAAAAAATGATTCACATTGGCTGTTCCGGCTGGAATTATCCCGAATGGGTTGGTTCATTTTACCGTAACCGTAACGATCTATTCCTCCAGTATTCTGAACATTTCAACTGTGTGGAAATAAACAGTTCATTTTATTCCTTTCCTTCGCAGCAGTCTGTGAAGAGCTGGATCAGAGAGGGACTCATCAGGAAGAGCTTCAGTTTCTCTGTGAAGATGCCGGGAAAAATCACGCACGAACTGCTGTTGAGGGACTACGAATCCTCCATTGAGGAAGCGATCAGGTTTGAAAGGGATGTTCTCGCTCCCCTGAAGAATGCAAAAATGCTCATCGGGTGCCTCGTACAGCTCCCTCCTTTCCTTGGAATGAGGGAATGGGAGAAGTTCACCTCAATGGCAGCAGAACTCGACAGGGATTCCTTCCGGTACTTTGTGGAGACAAGGAATTCAAGCCTTGACATTCCAGAGGTTGATAGATCTCTTTCAAGTATGAATTTAAGCAGGGTTCTGATCGATACTCCCAACAAGAGGATAGCTCTTGAAAGCAACGCCGGCAGGATCGTATACGCAAGATTCCACGGCAGGAACGCAGAAGAATGGAAATACGGAAATGG
>JAJYZU010000047.1 GCA_021799755.1 Thermoplasmata archaeon | reverse complement strand
TGATTACAATTCTGTCTTTATCTCCCTTGCCATGCCTTACCCTCATAACCTTCTCTTCGAGATCGACATCCTCTATATTCAGTGAGCATAGTTCGCTTACCCTTAATCCTGTGTAGGCAAGTGTTGATATTATTGCCAGGGTTTTTGGGTTTCTTGAAGCAAACGACAACAACCGGGAGGTCTCATGCTCTGTAAGATATTTTGGCACGCTTCTTGGCCTCTTTGGTGATGTAAGGTTATATGGTGGCTGAATATGGTACGACTTGTATAACAGTCTCAATGCCTTTATGCACAGATATTGGCTGCTCTTTGAGTATTTCTTTTCAACAACAAGGAACTGTTTGAACCTTTCAATATCTTCCTCGTTTATTTCGTTAATCTCTTTCTTAATAAAATCAATGAACAGTGAGGCAAAAAAGGAGTATTGTCTGACAGTTAACTGGCTTTTTCTTTCATTTGACATCCATCGTTTAAAAGAAATAAGGGTCTTTTCAGTCAGTTCTACCATTGTTAGTTTTGTCAGACAAATATAGTATTTAAGTTTATCTATTAAATTTCACTCTTTGCCTTTCAATCTCCTTAATTAGTCCTTTTAAATGAGGTCTGGATTTGACACTTGGAAACCTTCTCAGGAAAGAATTACAGGGAATTACTTTCAAACAGGGCAGTATCTGTAATTTCATTAACACAGCTGGTGAGAACGCTCGGAAGATCTGCCGCCTGGATCTTTATACCCGTATACCTGTCACTTATCAGGGGTATTCCTTACTTTGAAATAGGCCTGCTGTTCTTTGGCACAGCAATGGTTTCTCTCCCGGCAAGCATTTATGGTGGAAACCTGATAGACAGAATCGGGAGAAGGAAGGTCGGTATTCTTATCCCGCCCCTCCTTCTTCTTACATATGCCCTTATGGCTTACTCCGCCTTCACTCATTCATCGCTTTACCTTCTTATCATCTCGTTTATAGCGATTGAACCGCTTGTGACAATACAGGGAATAGTCGATAATGTTCTGATAACAGATATAGTCGAGGAAACAAAGCGTAATGACGCATTCAGCATACTCAGAATAGCAGCAAACCTCGGTTTTTCGGTTGGTCCTGCCCTTGGAGGGTTCCTTGCATATTTTAACTATGGTTATGTTTTTGCGGTTCCGGCGGTCATTTCGCTTCTGGATTTCTTCCTCTTCTATATTTACATAAAGGAACCGGAGCATCCGGCAGGTGTCCAGGGAGGAATGTCATTTCCATCAAAAGATCACAAGTTCATAATTCTTTGTATCATACTTGCATTGATATGGTTTGTAACCGGTCAGTGGGGCACAACCCTTACATTATTCTGGAGTAATTTCGATCATCTTACAAACAGATTCATCGGTATTTTATACGGATTAAACGGAATTTTCGTCGTTACGATGCAGATACCCATAAACTGGCTTTTCCGTCATGTAAACGATCACACGAGAATAGCAATAGGAGGCGCAGTTTATGCTTTCAGTTTTCTTTCACTTGCTTTTTTCTCGAGCACTCTTTATCTGCTGCTTGACGTTTTCTTTATAACAATGGGTGAAAATATCATAAGCCCTGTTGCCTACAGCATGATTGGTAAATTGGCGCCGTCAGATAAGCGTGGCCAGTACTTTGGAGCATTTCAGGTGATAGTTGGTTTTACCGTCCCGTTTGCTCCTCTTATGGGAACCTTCCTGCTGGGCCGGTTCTCCGCATCCATCTTAACATTCTGGGGAATAATATCAGGAATTGGAATCATCATATCACTGATGGTATTTATTTTCGGCCGCAGGATTAACAATGAAACCTGATTCAAGATCTGTCTTCAGTCACAATGCCAGTTTCCTTATCCTTTACGGTTTTCTTCTTTTTGCTGTATGAAACAAACATACCGACAGAAATCATTAGGAAACCAATGTATGTCAGGTATGAGCTTTTTTCTCCGAGGATTGCAAAACTGAAAACAATTGAAAGAGCCGGTACCGCGAAAAAGTAAGATGATATTTCAGAGACATCGTACTTACGGAACAGGTGAAAATATATCAGATAGGCAACCGCTGTCCCGGGCACGCCTAATATTAATGATAGAAGAACAGTCTGATAATTCACACTGAATACACCCGCCGGTGAAATTGCGACAGCCAAGATAAATAAGACAGGTATTGAGTAAAGAAGTTGAAGTGTATTGACGCTCACGGGACTAACCCCAGAAAGATATTTTTTATAGAAAATGGTCCCAAGCGCCCAGAATATGGCGCTGATTACAAGGAGCAAGGCACCAAAAATCGAAGTCAACCCGATCTGCTCGACGAATATCAGCACCACGCCGGCGAATCCGAGGATGGATGCAAGTATAGATTCAATTGTGAGTCGGTCACCTAGAAACATACCCGAGAAGACAAGAGAAAATATCGGGAAGGTGTATACGAGAATAGAGGAAAGTGATGCGGGCTCAACCTGTTCCCCAAGGAACCAGAATGTCATGAAGAGCACCATGCTGAGAAGACCAACCGCAAATATCTTCAGGTTGGTTTTGAAGTCACGCGGCATCCTTAGACGGTGCGAGAATATGATCAGCGCCGAAATTCCAGCGAAAAGTATCCTGTAGAAAAGAATTGCAAAGGGATCATCATAATTGAATGAAATTTTCAGAACAGGATAGTTTATAGCCCAGAACGATGCCATGGCTATAAAAGCAAGTATATCCAGAGACCTACCTTTCACAATCCGGTATTACATTACGATATGTCATCTTATCGAAATCCTATCATTTTCGTGTTTTAAAAAGGGGTATAACAGATCTACAAGGCATATTCACTGTATCAACTATCATGATTGTCTATTGAATGGAACAAAATAAAAATTATAACATGCAACAATATAGAGGGTGATTAAATGATCCTATTATCCTCTAATAAAACTACCAGCCTTCATACAGGGATAGCAAACCAGTTTGGTGCAACAATTGGCAACGTGGAAACACGCCAATTTCCTGATAAGGAGATCTATTTGAGAATACAGGAAGACCTGAAGGATCAGAATGTTCTGGTTGTTCAGAATATCCGGACTGAGAGGGATTTTCTGGAGCTTTTATTCCTGCTTGAGGCAGCCAGGTCAATGGAACCTTCAAGGATCGATCTTCTCTTTCCATATTTCCAGTATGCAAGGCAGCATATGAGGTACAATATTGGAGAACCCATATCGTCAAAGGTTATTGTTGAAGCAGTCAGCCCGTATGTAGACGCACTCTATTCTATAGACATTCACAACGAGGAGACCCTCGAATTTTCTTCCAAGCCTTTCAACAATTTTGAGATCACCGATTCAATTGTCAAACATTACAAGGAGATGGACATAAGTTTTGTAGTTTCTCCTGATGATGGCGGATACAACAGGGCAATGAGGATAGGAAAGGCCCTTGGATCCACGGCATTTCATCTCGATAAGAAGAGAGAGAACGATTCCACAGTAAAGGTCGTCATGAATGATATACTCGACATATACGGAAGGAACATACTCCTTATTGATGACATAATATCAACAGGTGGAACGGTTTTGCAGTCTATCGAGCTCCTGAAGAGGAGAAAAGTGAACAAGATTTATGTCTGCGCTGTTCACGGCATATTTGCAAACCGCTGCGACGAGACAATAAGCTTTTCAACGAGCGGTCTTTCTGTGACAAACACAATAGAGTCAATTTTCAGCAGTATTGATGTTTCTGAGGAAATTTCCAAGAAGCTGAAGGAGTTGATCAAATGATCGGATTAAGGGAATGCAGGGAACACGGTGCGTTTAGAGGGGAAGAATGCCCTGAGTGCGGTAACCAGGGAAAATTGCTGATGGATCAGAGAGAGATTGATTCTCTTGGGAAAATACTGGCAGGCATGCTCAGGCACTTTCCAGAAAGATATGGTATCAGGCTGGATGACCATGGATGGGCAAAGGTTTTTTCAATCGTTCCGGCAATTAAGGCGGAAAAGAGGCATTTTGGCTGGCTGACCCCACATCACATTGAGGCATTCGCTCAGACAGAGCCGAAGGGGAGATACCAGTGGGACGGCAACTCGAGCATCAGGGCAACCTATGGTCACACTATACCGGTAAACATGGATGATCTTCCCACAGATGATATTCCAGACAAGCTATTCTACCAGACAACCCCGGATGAGTTAGAGTTCATAAAAGAAACAGGGATCGGACCTTCGGACAAGACCTGGGTGCATCTTTCAAAGACATACAGGCAGGCCTATGTGTCCGGTCTTTTTCATGTTGACAATCCTCTCGTTGTGGAAATTGATGTGAACAGAATGCTTGAATCCGGACGGAAGGTTTACAGGGCTACCCCTGAAATATTCCTTGTAAAGGAGGTTCCACCTGAATTCTTCTCCGTGGCAGGTACCGAGGAAGTCGAGCCCACAGAATCCGAAAAGGAGGAGATTGAAAGGGTAAAGGAAAAGAGGGCAAGACGCAGGGAAGAGGGCACTTTTTAAAGAATATGCATGACCACTGCCAGGATTACCACCAAAACAATAAAAGTTGCAGCGAAAAGAATCCAGGTGACCGGATGGGCAAAGTTTAATGTATAGCCGTAACCAAATCTCTTTGGAACCATAATAGAACTGTCATTTCTGTTAAAATAAATGACACCGCCCTTCCAGAAAGAATCATCATTCCTTGCTTTTACACCGTTCTCTGAGTTATTTGCATTCGGATAGAGCTTCCAGCCTGTTTGCCCAACTTTCATTCCTATAATGATTATTGCGGGTAAAATTGCAATCACAGGTATGATTGCTATGAAGACATAGCTGGACGATAACATGCCCCATATAACCGCTGAAGATACGAAAAGGGTAAGATTCACGACCAAAGCAATAGCTGGCATCAGATAGAAATTAATCCGGTTGAAGCCGCTCATCTGCATTCTGGTTTTTACAGGGCTCCCTGGATTCTGGAAAGGATTGACTCTTAATATGGCAAGGGATATTATGCTGAATAATGCGTTGACTGGAACGCCTACAAGAAGTATTACAGAGAAGACCGATTCTATGGATTTCGTCGCAAAACCGTTTGGCTGCCCGTTCGCTCCAAAATGAATCGGAAAGGTGTTTGGTATCAATGGATACCTGTATATTCCAATCGCTATGAAGATACCAAGTTCAATCCATGGTAAAAGTAGTGCAATATGCCGAACACCCAGGCTATCCTCTTGAATAACGGCAGTTGAAACCTCAGTTTGTTCCTGGAGCGGCTGCATTTCAGACTTCAATTTTAAAGTGTGATAATGGAATTTGAGGTAAACCAGAAAGGATAGAATAATGTCAAATAGAGGCATAATTCCGGAAATTAGCGGAGATATTCCGTTCAGATAAACAAGGAATATTGCAATAAAAAATATCATAAGAGCCATCTCAGATATCAGAAACCTAAACCTGATAGCTTTCAAGGAATTATCAGATTCATGGCCATCAGGTATCCTGACACCAAACTGTATGTAAGGTGGGGTAAAATATGGTGTAATCGCAAAAACAATCGAGACAAAGGCAGTAATAATGATTCCAGTAAGAAGAGAAAAGATCGTCAGTCCGATCAATGCTCATCTCCCCCAAGGATAGAATCAATAACAGATTCAACAGAATCCATTATCTTTTGCTTTGAATACCCATGTGATATGGCCTCAGCAACGATAGATCCTTCTCTTTCGAGCCAGTCCGGATCTATCTGTTCATCATTTTTCCTCTTTGTTTTGCCTACAACTCTTACCCGCTTATGATTCATCTCTGCAAATCCTGCGTCTATGAGCATGTCATATGCTTTATTGACCGTGTGGTAATTGATTCCCAATAGTGATGACATTTTTCTTGAAGAAGGAAGGGTGTCTCCCGGTATCAGATCCTCTGATGCAATCAAAGCAATAATTCTGTCTACAAGTTGCCTGTATATCGGTTTGCTTGAGGAAAAATCAACTGTAATCAGGAACGTTTTCCCAGGTTTATGCCCAGAAATTCTTGATCCTTCTGCAGAACGTATATTGCCCGGTACCTTTGCATCGACGTTGCCCGTTCCATTAAACATGAGAGATCATTATACAATATGTATATCAAAACATAAGTTTTGTGACATGTTTGATGCTTATCTGATCAGACCAGAAACAATAATTCTGCGACTAAATGTTATGTTCTGAACTGTCATATGTCATATACCATAGATAGCATGTAAAGATAATTGAATTGAGTGCAGTGGATTGCAAACGGTTAATTAACCTGTGAATCTTAAACCCCCATGGATTTTGTGCCAGATACATCAGTAATAATAGATGGCAGGTTCACAGGTTTCATTTCAAAGCATAACGGGTCACATGTCATACTTGCAGAAGCTCTTATAGCTGAAATAGAACATCAGGCAAATGAGGGAAGATCAATTGGAACGGCAGCCATTCAGGAACTCAAATTTCTCCGTGATCTCCATAACAAGGGCAAAATATTTCTTGATTTTTATGGTAAAAGGCCCGTTAACTGGCAGATCGAGAGGGCAAAAAGCGGTGAGATCGATGAGCTTATACGGATATGTGCCGCCGAAAACAATGCGACACTTGTGACCGGAGATGTAGTTCAGAAGGAGATAGCTGAAATAAAGGGCATTTCTGTCAAATACATAGAACCACCCGACCTGAGGTCTAGGAATATAGAGGAATTTTTCAGTGAGGATACCAGCTCGGTACACCTGAAACCTGACATGGAACCGTTTGTCAAGAGGGGACAGCCTGGTTCAGTCAGGCTTGATCGGCTCGACACCAAGATAACCAGATCTGAACTCGAAAACCTTGCCGCGAATCTCGTTAAACGCGGGAGATTTGAGGACGAGTCATTCGTTGAGCTTGACATGCATGGTGCAACCGTCATGCAGATAAGGAACATGAGAATAGTCATAACAAGACCACCATTTTCAGACGACCTTGAGATAACCGCAGTGAGACCAATTACAAAACTCAGCATTTCTGACTATTCCATCAATGATAGATTAATGGACCGCCTTGTCAGCGGAGTACATGGTATACTTGTAGCAGGAGCTCCAGGAGCTGGAAAGAGCACCTTCGTCCAGGCTTTGGCTGAATTCTTTTCATCGAGGGGAAAGATTGTTAAAACTATGGAGAAGCCCCGTGATCTTGAGCTCATGCGTGAAATCACTCAATACGCCAGCCTTGAGGGATCAATGGAAAAGACAGGTGATATACTGCTGCTTGTCAGGACTGATTATACTGTTTTCGACGAGATGAGGATAACATCGGATTTCCTGGTCTATTCTGATCTAAGGCTTGCAGGAGTGGGAATGGTGGGCGTCGTCCATGCAACGAGGGCCATTGACGCAATGCAGCGTTTCATTGGAAGGGTTGAACTCGGTCTTATACCACAGGTCATTGATACGATCCTTTTCATATCAGCAGGCAGCGTATCCTCCGTTCTTACAACCGAGTACGTTGTCAAGGTGCCTTCTGGCATGAACCAGGAGGATCTTGCAAGACCCGTAATTGTAGTAAGGGATTTCTACGACCAGAAACCTCTCTTCGAAGCATATACTTTTGGAGAGCAGGTAGTTGTTGTACCGGTGGAGACAGAAGATCCGGTTCTCGCAAAAGCTGCAGAGGAGAGAACAAGGGATGAGATATCCAAATTCCTCGGGGTCAATAACGTAAACGTTTCCATGACAGGAAAGAACAGGGCGATTGTCA
>JAJYZU010000046.1 GCA_021799755.1 Thermoplasmata archaeon | reverse complement strand
GTCTTTCCGGTGGGGAGAGGGAATTTCTCCAGGATCGGATAAAGGAGAGAATCAGGAAGAAGGGGCAATCCGAGGAGCAGTTTAAGTGGATACTAGCTTATTCATCGAGGGGCCTTACGTCCAGCGCGGGTTTCGGTATCGGCATAGAGAGGTTGACCAGGTACATCTGTGGCCTGAAGAGAATTGAAGATACCCATCCGTTCCCGAAAACGCCAGGTAAACTTTCCCTCTAGTTCATCCAAGAACTTTGCATAAATACCGACGTACGGATTGGTTCGGGAGTGACTTGCCCAAAATAGGTGTTAGTTTTTCCTGCTACGCAAATTTAAATTAGGTCTACCTAATAACATCTTAATGGAATTCTATGTAGTCCTTATTCTCTCAACAATAATGGGACTTTCAATCTTTGTTTCATATCCACTTGTGATACATGGCAGGTTGAGCCCAAGGACATCCACATATCTCAACGGCTTTGCAATTGGCATCCTTATATTCCTGATCGCTGATGTATTTTCAGACGCTGCTTCTATCATGTACAATGGTTCCCTTTATGGCTATGGGTCGTCATTCCCATATGATAGTGAGTTCATCCTAGCGCTAATTGCCGGGTTCGGAATTCTATATGTTGCAAGCAGGGCATCTGGAAAGGAACCTGAAATGGCCAGACTTTCTGTCCTGATAGCGGTTGGCATAGGCCTTCAAAACCTTACAGAGGGTCTGGTGCTTGGTTCTCTTCTCTTCCAGATAGGCCTGGTAGGCATTACATTCGTCCTAGTACTTGGTTTCACAATACAGAATATAACGGAAGGCTTCCCGATCGGCGCTCCAACTCTGGGCACGCCCGATAGAAGAAGGATCCTTCTGGCGGCCGCTTTTATGATAGGCGGGCTGCCTACCATTATAGGAGGCGCCGCTGGATATTACTTCAGCTCCCCTTCATTTAACCTGATTTTCGACGGACTGGCCGTTGGAGCAATATTCTATATCATACTTCCAATGTTTAGGTCAATTTTTCTCAAGGCAGGCGGAACTGCCCCTGGATCCGCTTATATAAGCGTCTTTATGGGATTTGTAATCGGTCTGATAGTAAATCTGGTTTAAGCACAGATGAGCTTTATTATGTGAGAGTGTACAAAAAATTCAATTTATAGCTCCTGATATCCAGAATCAGGACTCGCCGATGATAAGTACTCAGAACCTCTCGAAGACGTATAAAGATGGGGTCAAAGCACTCAACTCTGTCACCCTTAACATTGATAAGAAACTTGTCTCGTTTATTGGACGCAATGGAGCCGGTAAGACTACTCTCCTCAGGATTCTGTCAACACAGCTGAAGCCCTCTTCCGGTACTGCCAGTGTTGCGGGTTTCGACATAATGAAGCAGCCTGACAAGATAAGAAAGAAGATAGTAAGCATACCGCAGGAAGCTTCGACCCTGGGTGTATTAACTCCAATAGAGCACTTGAAGCTCTATCTCATTGCTAGAGGTTTCTCTGTGTTGCAGGCAAACGAGGAGGCTTTGAAGGCCCTCCGAGAACTGGAAATGTATGATGCAAGAAACAAGCCGTCTGACACGCTTTCCGGAGGAATGAAGAGGAAGGTGTTTGTTGCAATGGCTCTTGCAGCTAACGCAGATATTACATTCCTGGATGAGCCGACTACGGGACTTGACCCGGTTTCCAGGTTTGAGGTTTGGTCTGCTATCAAGAATCTTTCTGGAAATATTGTTCTGACAACCCACTACATGGAAGAAGCACAGGAACTTGCAGAAGAGGTTGTTCTTGTTGAGTCGGGCGAAATACTTGAAAAGGGCTCCGTGAGGGACCTGCTCCACAAGTTCGAGGGCAAGGTCAGGGTTGAGAGTCTCAAACCCGATTCCGGTGATTACCAGATTGGCAGGACCTATGTGAAATACGTCAACCAGGAAGACGCCGAAAACTATATCAGAAATGGATATAACGTGCGAAGAATAACCCTGGATGACCTTTTCGTCCTGAGAGGGGTGAACCTTGAACCTTAGGTTTTCGCTCGCCTTCGCCTGGTACTACGGTTTCAGGACGATAAAGAGGGGTCCTTCGTATGTCATTGCATCTCTAAGCTCCCCGCTTACTCTGCTTTTCCTGATATACATAATCAGCCATGGGGTGTTGATACGATATGCGGTTGTTGGAGGTTTTCTCGGCCTGGTAGCGTCCGTCAGTTTCGCAAGCGTTGCCGATGCAGCCTTTTTGAGAATTCAGCTCAGGATACAGGATCTCTTTGTTGCAACCTCGATATCACCAACAGACTACATACTTGGCCTGACGCTTAGCTACCTAATTTTCTCAATGCCGGGTATAATCCTGTATGCTATCATAGGTGCCCTTATTCACATCTTCACGATCGAATCCATAATTGCCCTGATACTTCTCCTTGTCCTATTGACGATCAGTACCGCAGGGCTTTCGATGACAATCGGAGGTGCCGTGAACCATATCAGGAATGTCTGGGGGATATCTGCAATAATGTCTGTCGTCCTGACTGTCCTGCCGCCAACTTTCTATCCATACACTGATTTGCCAAAATACATAATATACATACTGTCAGTTTCACCGACTACGCCTGCTGCCGTGCTTGCACAGGGATTCTTTGGTTTTGAGCCTATTATGTATGTAATGATTCCAATAATGATTGTAGAGAGCATCGTATTTTTCGTACTAGCCCGCTTCTTCACAAGGTGGAGAGAAAATTGATCCGAGGTGGGGACCTTTATGAACAAGGCTCTTTTTATTGACCGGGATGGGACAATAAACCATGACTGCCCGTACTGCAGGGATCCCAAAGATCTCAGAATTTATGACGATGCGGTGGACATAATTAAAGACTTCAGGAAAAGGGGCTTCCTGATAGTCATTGTGACAAATCAATCTGGAATCAACAGGGGATATTTTTCTGAAGCGGAATTTGAAAAATTCAACAGTGCTTTACTAAAGGAGCTGGAGCGTGCGGGTGCAAAGGTGGACGCTGTTTATCACTGCCCTCACAGACCAGATGAGGAATGCCTGTGCAGAAAACCCGGCACTGGACTACTCTTGCAGGCGGCCAAGGATCTGGATATTGACCTCAATTCCTCCTTCGTGGTCGGAGACAGGGATGATGTCGACGGCGAAATGGCTCGGAGGCTCGGAATGAAATATATGATCATAAAACACAATGAATCCCGATAATAAAGCTGAAAGTACCCGGTTTTGGATCAGATAAATTCCCATACGGAGCTGTCATATGCACGAGAACCGGTTAGAACAACATCATTCCTGTTCCTGTCTTTCGCTGCTTTAAAGAGAGTTTCGATATACTGGTTTACCAGTGAAGAGGGAAGGAATGTGTGTATCTGGATTTTACCGCTTGATGGTTTCGCGATGACTGCGCCCCTTGGAATGTGCTTCTCGTTGCATCTCATCCATACATCTTTCACAAAGTCTGAGTCAATTTTTGTTGTATATAAGCCTTCTTCAACCGAGACGGCCCGCCCGAATTTTCTCTCTTTGCTTGCATTGCCATAAAGGACCATGGCCTCAATTTCATTGTTTTCAAACGATAGGGATTTTGCATCGAAAATAATATTATCAGAGACCCCTGAATCGGCTCCAGGGTTCCATTCAACCTCATATGACACGACAGATAGTCTAACTCTATCATTCATCTGATTTAATGCTGCAATGGCACCTCCCCCTTTCCCCAAATCCGTAAGCTTCAAGTTGTTTTCATGCAATATGGTTTTAGAAATAATTTCTGAAACTTTAGGCAGATCAGAACGGTGAAACCTGAAGTCAGCTTTTATTGTTCCCCTTTCAAGGAAAAACCCACTCGGACAGACCGTGTCAAGTAATAGAAGGTCACGCACAGCAGCTGAGATATCCTGAATTTCCTCTACATCCAGCCTGACGATAATAACACCATCCATCCGGAGCACGGTGTAGTTTGCAGCAATGCTCTCAATCTGACGCGATCCGCCGGATTCAAGAAAAAGGTCGATGGAGGAACGCCCGTCAAATGTATCAATGTGCAGTGGGATATAATGATAGTCCCGGCTGATCACGGAAATGAGGGAATGCTTCTGTTCGACGGAAATACTCATTCTCATATCCAGTTTCCCTTCTACATCATGATAGAGCATGTGATGTGCCATATGTATGACATATTAAAAAGTGATCCAACTATCATACCAGGCAATGACAGTTCAGGAACGGCCTTTATTATTGAACCTTCTTGCGGTCATAAATTTCTTTCTGGTTGGGGATTAAATTTATCATAAATGATATCCGCGGGATCAGAGCGTAATCACCATGTAGACAACCACGAGAATTGCTATTACAACAGAAAGAATCCCTGCGAGCGCCTCAGGAATTGTGGAAGGAATGTACCTGCCCATGTCGATATTTTTTTTGTTCCTGAAAAAGCTTCTCAGCGCAAGGAGCTGCATTCCACCGCCAATTATCACGAGAATTATCCCAATCTCAGATGAGAGATGATATGAAGTGGAAGGAGCGTTTGGGACAAGTTCCCTTATAATTATTCCGAATTTTGCCACCACGAATCCAAGCGCGATCACAGTTATTCCTGTCCTGATCCATGCAAGATAGGTTCTTTCGTTGGCCATGTAATCGGTTGGTGCAGGCGTTCGTGAATCTCCAGTCAAGTATTGTGAAATGCTTTAATGATATATAAGAAACAAGAAGTAACACCTGAACCTGGATTCTCAGATTTTAGATTGAAATTCTTTATCTGGTTTCACCTATTAAGCATTCTAAATGAAGGTTGGGAAAATTGGCTGTTCAGGCTGGAGTTACAAACAGTGGGTCGGTCCATTCTATCCACCAGGTACCCGCCCGGAAGAGTATCTTCGGTTGTATGCCAAAGTTTTTGATGCCGTTGAAATAGATTCAACATTTTACGGAATACCTTCTCTCGAAACTGTGGAAAGATGGTATAAATCCACTCCGGAAAATTTTACATTTTGTCCTAAATTCCCACAGGAAATCACTCATGTTAACAGGGGAAATAGTTTAGAAGTGACGATTCAGAAATTTCTCAGTTCAATTGATCCATTGAAGAAGAAATTAGGTCCGGTGCTCATTCAATTTCCCTCTTCTTTCAAGTATCCCTTCGGTGCAGAGAAATTACGGAAGATTCTGAATTTACTTCCTGGAGGATATAGGTTCGCGCTTGAATTCAGGGACTACTCATGGTTTAATGAATCTATCATCTCCTGTATAACTGCCAGGGACTTGGTGGTAGCGTGGTCAGATGGACCGTTCATACGAGATCAATCGCTGCTGACCTCTGATAGTATATATCTCCGCTTGGTCGGAGATAGATCAATAAAGGAGAATGAATTTGGACAAGTAAAATTTGATCGTCATGACAGGATCGAAGCTTGGGCCGATAAGATCAAGGAAAGCCTTGAAGAAATAATGGATTTTGTTGTTTTTGTAAACAATCATTTTCAGGGTTTCAGCCCAGCAACAGTGAACGCCTTCAGATCAGCCATCGGATTGCAACCCATCAACTGGGATAGCATTTTTAAGAAAGACAGACCTGATGCAGGTAGATCATTATTCAGCGGATGGGGTTAGAATCAGAAAATTTACTCGTGATTAGCAAGAGATGTTTTTGCATACTCAATAAGCCTGTTTCTCGGCCCGAACCATTCATTCTTGATTGCTGAGATCTGGCTTTCATATTCTGTAATTTCATGCAAGCTTACGCTTTGATATGCCACGGGTTCGTACTCGGAAAATAATTCGCCTGATCTGACCGCCCCGCCAACCATTTTGTATGAATGTTTCCATTTTCCGGTTTTTTCAAATTTTTTATAAGCCTCATATGATGAGTAAGATCCGTTTTCTATGCAAGAAGATGATCTGACCGGATCAAATTTCATTTCGACCAAAAGTTGCAGCATGTATCCAGCGATTTTTTCAATTAATAGAAGATCTCTCACGGTTTTGTCCTTCGAAATCTGGAACTCTCTATGATAACCGGTATTCCTGTTTGCGATCATTCCGGAAATGGCGACAGTATCCGCAATTATCTGTGAGGCATAACCCTGGACCATTTCAAGAAAGTCGGGATTGTGCTTGTTTGGCATCAGTGAACTGCCAGTTAGAAACCCAGCCGGCAATATGAGACCCGGATTGCTTCCAGAAGAGTAAATGATCAGATCCGAGCAGATCCTTGAATAAAATACCATTATTCTTGAAATAAGGGACAATACTTCCAAATCATCAATACCACGGTAAAATGATGCCGCCACCGGGTTGCCTGGTCCGTTTTCAAATCCCAGATCTCTTGCGATGTCATCGAAGGAGACGGGAGAAAAACTGCCGAATCCTGATCCCATGCCAAAAGGCGAAAAGTTCCTGAACTTTCTAATTAGCAAGAAGGCGTCTTTCGAAAGATCCAATAAAATCCTTGATATGTAGTCGTAGTAAGTGGATATAGCAATTGGCATAGCCTGCCTCCAGTGAGTGAAACCCGGGATTTTTCCCTCAGAGCTGATCGAAATATTTCTCAATTCTTTGGATCCTTTGAGCAGTGTTTCCGCTAAAACTAACAGGTGCTCTACATAGAAGGATCTGAGATTGCACTGACTCTGCTCGTTTCTAGATAGAAATAAACGGAGGTTCTCGGCACTCTTCCAAATTGCTTCACGGATCCTGTTTTCCAAATAAGCATGAATGTCCTCTTCCTCAGGATCAACCCTGATCTTCTTTCCCAGATATGAACAGAGAGCCGAGAGTATCGAATCGCTCTCCTCCTCTTTGATTATTCTTCTCTTCTTAAGATCGACATGGAAGGCTATAAGATTGATTACCTCATAATCAAGCAGTGTTGAATCTATTGCGGCATCTTCGTCCGTCATCACATCTGCGAGATAACTGCCTGAGACTTCAGTCCCTCCTCCTTCCCAGATCTTTGACAGATTGTCACTCTTCCAGCCTGATTTCCCGAAATTGCTTATTACGGGCTTTTCGAGATGCCACTGTTGAAGCTCCGTATACATAGATGAAACCCGGTGACATTTTCTGGTCAAATGTCTGTCTCTTGCCGTAGGTGGATGTTGCTGGATCATACAGTGAGTTTACGCTTTCCACTCCCGAATGAATGATGTTTCCTTTGTAAAGTTTCAGATGGACGGTTCCAGAAACGTGCTCATTCATGCTCTGCTCAAATTCGCAAATATGTCCCATTAAAGGATCATGCCATAAACCGCCATAAACCATCTCGGAAAACTGTTCATCGATAAATTTCTTGACTTTCAGTTCCCGTTTGCTCAATACTGCAGACTCAAGATACTTGTGCCCATCAATAATAGTCAACGCCGCAGGACACTCATAGAACTCATGACTCTTGATGCCGACCACCCTGTCCTCTATCATATCAATTGCTCCAATCCCATGCATTCCGGCTAGTTCGTTCAACTTTATAATAAGAGGTTTGAGTGGCATCTTCTTGTCGTTCATGGCGCATGGTATCCCGTTTTCATAAGAAATGGCGACCTCTTTGGGTGAATCCGCTGTCTCGTCTAGAGGCTTAACCCATCTGTATGCATCAACTGGAACTGGTTTGCTGATATCTTCAATATAGGAGCCCTCGACAGACCTTCCCCAGAGATTTTCGTCTACTGAATACTTTCCTCCATACGGTATATCTATACCTTTTTTTATTGCATATTCGATTTCTTCCTCGCGGTTCATGTTCATCTCGCGTACCGGCGCAACAACCTTGATGCTGTCATCCAGCGCTTTTATTGAGACTTCAAACCTGACCTGGTCATTTCCCTTTCCTGTTGAGCCATGCACAATTACTCCGCAGGCGTTTTCATGAGCGTATTTTACTGCCAGTTCAGCCATCAATGGACGTGCTAGACTGGTCGATAGGGGGTATTTATCGCTATAAAGTC
>JAJYZU010000045.1 GCA_021799755.1 Thermoplasmata archaeon | reverse complement strand
TATCCAAGGAACAGCAGAAATCCCGCTGAAATTCCAAGCCTTATATCCCGCGCTCTCCTGAGCGATCTGTTGCGGATGACAAATGGGAGCAGCAAAAGAGATGAGGCCAGGAATCTTATGACAAGAAAGGAAACCGGTGAGATGAATCCAAGCGTGATCTTTATCAAAGGGAATGTCACGCCCCAGAAGAATGTCACCAGAAGGAGAAGACCCATGTAAAAGATCTTCGGATTCTTCATTTTCCGCCCATCAGGGAAAAGAAAAGTCCAGGTTTCCTGATCATCAGGGACAACACAACCCTTGATGGATAATCAATATCTCCAACACTGTCGATGATCTTTATTGCAGACGGCCTTGAGATCATCCGGTATATTCTGTTGAATGTTTCGTCATTCACGGAAGCAAAGAGCCTCTGTATGATGCCATCTATCCATAATTCCCGACCGAGATCCTTCTTCCAAGATTTCTGGTATCTTGCCAGGAAACGAGCGGAGAAATCATTGTTTTCAAGCGCAGAACCGGCAGCTTCGGCTGCATGCTTTGCAGAGATCATACCCGTGTAAATTCCACCTCCACTCAGGGGCTTGACTATACCCGCTGCATCCCCCACAAGAAGAGTCCTTGGCGCGTACGTCCTTTTAAGGTAAGTGATCGGTATGCCGCCGCCGTTGATCCCGAGAATTCTATCCTTCGGGAACATGCTGTTGAAATTCGTGAAATAATTTTTTGCCGAAGATCCGACGCTGCCCACGCCGATCTTGGTAATATCCCCGGCGGGCGTGGCCCATGCGAAGAATCCTCTGGTTACTCTGGATCCCACGAAGACACTGACGCTTTCCTGATCGTCCATCCTCACCGCCGAATCAACCTGGTAACACGAAACAACCCTGCTGGGAACAGATCCAAACACATCCTTGCGCACCTTGCTGTTTATACCGTCTGCGCCGATGACAATTCTAGCCCTCTCTTCTTTAAGGACACCGTCCTGTCTGTACTTCACGGTGGCATATTCACTTCCCGGGGTAACGGAAACAGCTCTGGAATTTATCTCAACATCTGTGCCGGATGAAATTGCCATGGCCGAAACATCCTTATCAAACTGGTCACGGTCCATCACAACGGTCTTCTCACCCTTCCTCACATGAACAGATTCCCCGTTGGGGAAGTGCACATGGGCACCGTATACACTGTTCACGGGAGCCTTGGTCCTGGCCATGGAGATAACCCTCTCTGAAACGAGACCTGTGCACTCCACAGGCCTCCCCACCTCCTTGTGCTCTTCAAGATTGAGTACGTCGTAACCCATCCTGGAGAGGAGGTGGCTTGAATATGATCCGGAAGGACCGGAGCCAACAACAATTACATCCCGCAACAGATGCAAATTATTCACTGGTATAATAGTCTTTAACCAGTTCAAGGTGTGTGCTGTATGGAATCAGTTCTGAACGAGACCAAACGATCTAATGGCGATCTCTGCAGCGCTTCCTTCAGCTTCTGTTATTTTGAAAAGGCACTCACTCTGGTTTGAACATGTTACGTCCATCAATGCGTTTACTTAATATAGATAAATGACTTATTGGTGAATGGCAAAAGTAGTATTCCTGATTGTAGCAGGAAAAGAGGCCCCAGAAAGGGCAGATCTGGCGATAATGACGGCATCTAGGCAGATAAAGGCTGGCAGGTATGAGGATACAAAGGTCATCCTGTATGGTCCAAGCGAGCAGTATGTTTCAACCATAAAGGGTGATGTTAAAGAGGCATTCAACGACATCGTCAAGGCTGGCGCTCTTGACTCGGCATGCGTATTTCTTGCAAAGAAATTTGAGATCGAGACGAAACTCGAGGATATGGGAGTCAAACTTATGCCCTTTGGCGAGAGGCTGGCCTTTTATGTTAACAGTGGATATGAGGTAATCACCTTCTGATGAAAACACATGGAATCTGATAAAGAGTTTTCAAAAATTTCTATTGTTGAAACTATTTTTATAATTCTTTCAATAACCTTTTTCATAAGGGCAAGCAACAACATGATGATGACCTCCGTTCCCCTGCTTGCCAGGTACGACTTTAACTTTACACAGGAGGAAGTGGGGATAATAGCTGCACTCAGCTCGTTTTCAACCTTCCTTACTACAGCACTCCTGAACACTAGACTGAGTTCTGGGAGCAGGCGTGTTGCGTTCATAGTATCAAACGTGATTTATGTTCTCGTGTTTGTGGGATTTTTCGAGTCGACATACATAACCGTATGGCTTCTTGCTGCAGTTGCTGGAGCAGTGCTTGGACTGATGATGCCCAATGTTGTCACTGCCGCAGGTCTATTCAAAAATGCTGCTGTGCGTGAACGGGTTCTCTCGCTGTACACTGTTGCGCTGAGTCTTTCACTCGTGGCTGGACCGGCAGTGGAGTCTGATCTTCTGAAATACTATCCATTGAGGACTGTGTTTCTGATGTTCACGGCGTTTGCTGTGGTCTCGGCACTGCTATCCCCTCTCATCAGGTTCCCCCAAGAAAACAAGGTGAGAATCAGAACCAAGGTCTTCAGCAACTATGGATTCAGGTCTGCACTGCTCAACATCATGGCATACAATGTTCCGTTTTCTTTGCTTGTGGCCTTTGCTGGCATATATGAGAAGGATACCTTCGGCATCTCACTATCCACGGTCACCCTTCTGTTCTCGTTCTTCTTCGTTGCCTCGTTCGGATCAAGGCTGTTTCTATCGTTCAAACCTCCCAGAAACATAAGGTTGCAGATGACCGTTTCCATGATCCTTTCAATTGCCGGTATCCTCATCATGGTGCTATCCACGAACCTGTACATGTTCATAGCGGCACTCCTGATTCTCGGGGTGCCCCACGGTCTCACATATCCACTTTCCGTGCTGTCCATAACAAGATCATTCGATCCGAAGTTCAGGAACATGGCAAACAGCTACTTCTTCTCGGTTATGATGATGATAGGCGTGATACTGCCATTTGTGGGAGGTACACTGATCGACCTGTACGGCTTCAGGCTGACCTTCTTTGGAATTATGTTCCTTATAGTCCTGCTGATGATTCTGCTGGCCATGAATTTCAGGGCGGAGATCCGGAGCATGGGAGATCATCTTCCACCGGGTTCCAGCAGCTAGTGGCTCAACCGATCAGAATGTATAATTTCACTGTTCAGTGGCAGTTGAAGAATCTTCCATAAAGCCAGCATTGAATACCATTTTATTTCAATATGGTATTACTCATTGTGGATCTAGAAGAAAAAATTGCCGGCCAGATCACGATGTCTGAGAATCCCGGTGAAACCATAAAGAGGTGGCGGGAGGAATTCAGGATCTCGCAGATTGAATTATCCAGATTTCTTGAAGTTTCGCCTTCTCTCGTAAGCGATTATGAGGCAGGAAGGAGAAAATCTCCGGGTGCGTCAACTATAAAGAAGATAGTGATGGCATTCATAGCAATTGACGAGAAAAGGGGCGGAATAGTAGCCAGGCGGTTCAACAGCGGAGTCCCGTCACAGGCGCTGATCGATGTGAAAGACTACGATCATGATGTCCTGCTGGAAAAAGTTGTGAAGAGCGTCAACGGTGTTAACCGTTCATCGCCCTCGCTGCAGAGGTATATACGCGGCTACACAATAGTTAACGGCGTTCAGGCTGTACTGACATTTTCATATTCCGAATATGGCAAACTTTACGGCTGGTCAAGTCAGAGGGTCATATTTTTCACAGAGGTCAAGATGGGAAGAAGCCCCATGATCGCAATAAGAGCACATCCGCTCAAACCTGCTGCGGTCGTTTACATACAGGCGGACAGGGTGGACGAGCTTGCAGTCAAGATCGCTGAACTTGAAAACATTCCGCTCATCACCACAGAACTTGACCCGGAAAAGATATCTAGGATAATGAGTTCACTGAGGTAGGATCCTGTCTAGAAACCATTCCCTGGTGAACTGCTGTATATCATCCAGTCCCTGCCCGTTTCCAACGAAAAGAATAGGCTTCTTTATCTCCGCAGCCATTGTGAGTATCGATCCGCCTTTTGCATCCGTGTCAAGCTTCGTGACAATTATGCAGTCAAACCCAACTTCACTGAAGAAGGTTTCTGCCTGATTAACGGCATCCTGTCCAATCATGGCATCGAGAACCACGACAGTGAGATTCGGCTTTGAGATCCGTTTTATTTTCTTCATCTCCTCGATGAGATTCTTGTTCGTCTGCATCCTTCCTGCAGAATCTATCAGAACATAGTCTATGTTCCTTGCCCTAGCGTGATTGATTGCATCGAATGCAACGGCAGAGGGGTCACTCCCGCCCTGGTGTTTGATAACAGCGACTCCGACTCTTTCCCCAAGTATTGAAATCTGCTCTATGGCACCGGCCCTGAATGTATCTGAGGCAGCCACCACAACCCTCTTTCCATTCTTCCTGAGATAGTTTGCAACCTTGGCCACAGTGGTCGTTTTTCCTGTGCCGTTGATCCCGAGGAAAAGCATGACGTAGGGCTTCTCATGGGGATTGAGGATGTCGGGAAGACTCTTCTGCACGTCAAAAATGGGGATTATGGCATTCCTTAGAGCTGTAACATATTTCTCCACAGGAATCTTCTTTCCATCAATGTCGAGACTCTCCTCCATGCTCTTCCAGATTCTTTCCGCGACATCGATGGAAACGTCTGATTCAACGAGAGTCTCTATGATCTTCGACTCAAGATCTGATTTCCTCACAAACTCTTCAGAAGATTTCGAAAATAAACCGCTGAACTTTTTCTTTAGATTGTCGAACATATCACTGTTTCTGATTCTGGGCACTGGCCTGCTGTACCACTGTCAGGAGGGTCTCATACCTGTTTTCGCTCTCTTTTCTCTTTTCAAGGAGTGAATCCATGGAAGCCTGAAGTGACTGCAACTCGCTTTTAAGCCTGTTCTCAACGTTTTCAGCACTGTCCTCGCGGTAAATGCCCGATCCAATAGGTAGGAGCAGTTTGTCAAAATTCTCAATCCTGGCGTTCACATAAACACCATAACCGATTGATACCCTGGTTTCGTTACCCTCTATGCTCTTCCTGTTCCCGATAACGGAAAGGCTCAGATTAATCTCGTCAACGACCCTGCCTATCCTTGATATCTGGTCGTTATAGGATTCGATCACACCCTTGAGATATTCAAGTTCCTGAATCAGACTTTCACGTGCATCCTGTTCCATTTCAATTCCCCGAGAATATTTTCTTGCTTTCCTTGAGCGCTTCCAGCACAGGCATTGGGTCACCGGATAAATAACTTATGAGAGCTCCCCCGCCTGTGGACGTGTGATCGAATTTATCCATGAGGTCAAGTTTCTCGAGTGCGTTGAGTGTGTGACCTCCGCCCGCTATCTTCATGCCCGGGTTCATGGATATTGCTGTCATGATCTCCCTTGTTCCCGCAGCGTACTCAGACATCTCATACATCCCCATGGGACCGTTCAGGAATATTGATTTAGCCTTTCTTATCTCGTCTATATAGTTCACAATAGTGTCCACTCCGATATCCGCCATGAGTTCGTTGTCAGGCATTTTCTGTGATATCGCCACTCTCCTCTTCGATGGATTGAGAACGCAGTCCTGCGGCACAAGAATATTTCCATCGTATTTCTTCACAAGATCCTTGCAGGTGTTGATGAGATCTTCCCAGTTCTTGTTGCTCCTGACAATGAAATCCCGGTTTTTCTTTCCGATGTCAATTCCCATTGCCCAGAGAAAAGCGTTGCCAACGACACCTCCAGTTATCACCCTGTCAGAAATTCCCTTATCAAGGAAATTCTTTGCAACGGAAATGGACTCGTTTATCTTGGATCCAGCAAGAATCGCCACCTTGGGTCTCGAATCATCTTTCATGAACCTCTCAAGTGAAACTATTTCCTTCTCAATCAGTCTGCCTGCAATGTTGGGAATGAGCCTGTGAAAACCAACAAGTGTTGTCTGCGGCCTGTGTATTGCAGGAAAAGCATCGTTGACAAAGTAGTCTATCAGTGGAAGCAGGCCTTTTACAATATGGCTCTTCTCCATTGTTTCAAGATCGTCCCCATCGATGTCTATCTCCTCGGAGTAGAATCTTGTGTTCTCAAGCATAAGTATCTCTCCGCTTTTTAATTCGCCTACAGCCCTCACAACGTCTTCGCCAAAGAGTGAATCCACAAACTTCACCTTTCTTCCCAGAAGCCTCTGCAGATATAACGCGTGGGATCTGAGCGAGGTAAAATCCTCCTTCCCGGGTCTGCTCTGGTGAGCCAGTATAACCACCCTTGATCGGGAGAGAGTTCTGAGCGTTTCGAAATGTGCAAGGAATCTTGTCGATCCTGTTATCTCTCCCGTAATGGGGTTGATTGGCGAGTTTATGTCCAGCCTTAAAAAAACAGTTTTATCAGTCAGGTCAAAGGAGTCTAGCGTGAAGAAATCCAATTTAGATCCTTTCATCAGTTTACATGATACGGTATATATATTTGTTTATTTGGTGGACTCAGGTTGATGTGAGCGGATTCAGAGCAGAAACAGCAGCAGTCGTTTGTTATGATCGCCTCTTGCGACCTCGTATCGACAAATATGGTTCATGAATGCAAAATTATGAATCAAATGTTTAAGAAATTATATTAACTGCTCAATACATATTTTCAAAATCCTAGGAAGAGGTTTTCGTGTTTTCGTCAATTTCCCGCAGTTTCCTCTTCCTGTCCATCATGAAAATGATTGTGTTCAGCCATGCATAGATCCAGACAGTATTCAGCGCAACTGCAATGGCTGTGAATACCCAGATGAGCCCGTGCTCGTTTGTTATGGAGATCATGCGGACAGTCGAGATTGCGAATAGGCCAAGAGGAAAGCCATAGGCCCATGAACTCATGCTTCCCCTCGGAGGTCTGGTAAAAATTATGATGGTCACAACAAGGAAATTCCATATTTCAAAGCCCCAGAGCATAAGAGAAACGAAGCCGGCAGTTGAAAGGGAAAGCTGGAAAATATGGAGTTTATTAAATGACACTATGGATAGTATATTTATCACGATTAGGCTTGCTATGCCGACCGGGAGCATGGTCGTGGGAAGGGTCTCATGAACCTTATTTGTGACGTGTCCCGAGAGGGCCAGGGAACCGATGAATATGTAGAGGAAGAAGAAGATGCCCAGTCCGATAATGGTCAGATAGTAAATCACAGAACCGGTGCCTCCTCCGTAAAATCCAATGAGATCCGACCCCAGAAACACGCCCGTGCCTATTGCCAGTGGCGGTATGACCACGGCATAATTGATCTCCTTGAGGTTTATTTCCTTGGTGTAAAGCCTGTAGCCGAGTATAACGCCGAGAATGAGGGCAAGTGAATATTCTACCAGATAGTTCAGGAGTGAGAAGGATGCTGAAAGAGAGGAAAGTCCATAAAAGTAAATCAGCTGGGAATTGCTGATGAAGCCGATAATCGGGATGAGAGATATGAAACTCAGCCTGGTCAGATTGTCCCAGTGTCCGTGGATCTTATCATGGATCAGTATGCCTCTGGTGGACCATAAAACAAGTATGACAAAGAAGAGGATAATGCCCAATGCCATTAAACCATTTCCAAGGTAGAAAAAAGGAACGAAACCGTCCTGCTGATATGCAAGTATATAGACTTCGGCAAGGGCAAGGGTGGCGATGGACATTCCGAACCACTCGGATCCAAAAACGGAGATTGTGTTTTTATTCGTCTGAAACACCCACCAAAAGATTACTTCTCATTATTTCCACTGTCAAGCTTTGAAACTATATCGCTGAGCATATCCATTGATGTTGTGATAACCTTGTTTCCTGTCACGAAGCGTGCGATGGATATTGCATCTTCCATGTTTCTGATGTTCCCTCCGTTTCTGAAATACTGATTGAGATAAACCGGGGCGCAGCTCTGATCCCTCAGTGACACGCTGATCGCAAAAGCGACCAGGAAAACGGTCTTCTTATCAAGAGAGAATGGCGACAGCAGTTCCATTCTTTCTCTTATGTGCTCATCAAAGAGATCAAAGGAGAGTTTTGAGAGTGCTGAAAGGCTCTCCGGCGGTTGAGCATTCCCCGATTCTCTTATCACATTGGCCATAATCTTCTCAGCTTCCTTATCCCTGAGCTCGATGGCTTCGAACGATGAAACGACAGGCAGTATTGAAGTCATTGTTGAAAGTGTCGAAGCCATCACGGCCATTTTGGAAATTTTTATCACATCAAGAATATCATCAACTGCTGCATCAAACTTTTTAGCCAGCCTGTAATGAATCAGAGAGGATTCCCGCTGGCCCTGTGCCAGTGATAC